>NZ_VITO01000056.1:0-1025 GCF_007828025.1 Nitrospirillum bahiense | reverse complement strand
GGTGGACTCAAAAACGAAGTGCGACTTTCCAACGTTCTCAGTGAGTTGGACAGGAGGTCGCAGATGGGGTCTCACTACTCTCACCTGGATTTGTCGGAACGTCGGCTGATTGAGGCCGGTCTTGTTGCCGGTCTCTCCGTTGCGGCCCTGGCCTCGACGCTGGGTCGGCACCGGTCGACGGTCTATCGGGAGATTGCGCGTCACTTCTACCACACAGTGGAGCGAGACCGCTGGGGCCATGGCTATCGTGGCTACTATTGCGTGGCGGCGCATCGGGCGGCGGGCCGTCGGCGGCATGGCTGTGCCAAGCTGGCCCGTAATCCGGCGCTTCTGGCCCACGTGCTGTCGAAGCTTCGTGCGGGCTGGTCGCCGGAACAGATCGCCGGGCGGCTGAAGGTGGAGCCGGAGGCTGTCGGCTGTGTTTCTCATGAGACCATCTACAGGTATGTTTACAGTGCCGAAGGCCGGCGCGACGGTCTGTTTGCCCTTCTAGCGATGGTCAGGCATCGCCGACGCCGACTGCGGGGCCGCAAGCCCCGCCAGGGTGCGATCCCGCCGGAGCGTTGGATTGCCGCCCGGCCTGCCAACGTGGCGGATCGCAGTGAGTTCGGCCATTGGGAATGCGACCTGGTTCTGTTTGCCAGGGCATTCGGTAAAGCCAACGTGACCTCTTTGCAGGAGCGCCAGAGCCGCTATCTCATCCTGCAAGCCAATGAGGATCGCCGCGCCGGGCCGTTGGCGGCCAGTCTATCGGCTCTCCTGACGCCCCTGCCCGCGCCCGCCCGGCAAACCATCACCTTTGATCGCGGTACCGAGTTCATGGGCTACCGGGCTGTTCCAGCGGACTGTTACTTCTGCGATCCGCACAGTCCTTGGCAGAAGGGCGGCGTGGAGAACGCCAACGGCCGGGTCCGGCGACATCTGCCGCTCGACAGTGCGCCGGGGGATCGATCCCCCGGCGCACTGTCGGCTCTGTGCGAGCGCCTCAATGCGACGCCTCGCCGATGCCTTAACTACCGAACGCC
>NZ_VITO01000055.1:0-1031 GCF_007828025.1 Nitrospirillum bahiense | reverse complement strand
ACCTGCACGTTGTCGCCCGGCATCACCATCTCGGTGCCTTCCGGCAGCGAGACCATGCCCGTCACGTCCGTGGTGCGGAAGTAGAACTGGGGACGGTAGTTGGTGAAGAACGGGGTGTGACGGCCACCTTCTTCCTTCGTCAGGATGTAGGCTTCGGCCACGAACTTGGTGTGCGGGGTGATCGAGCCGGGCTTGGCCAGGACCTGGCCGCGCTCGACGTCTTCACGCTTCGTGCCGCGCAGCAGCGCGCCGATGTTGTCGCCAGCCTGGCCCTGGTCCAGCAGCTTGCGGAACATTTCCACGCCGGTCACGGTCGTCTTGACCGTCGCCTTCAGGCCGACGATCTCGATTTCCTCGCCCACCTTCACGATGCCGCGCTCGACACGGCCGGTCACCACGGTGCCGCGGCCCGAGATCGAGAACACGTCTTCGATCGGCATCAGGAAGGGCTTGTCAACCGGACGCTCCGGCTGCGGGATGTAGGCGTCGACCTGCTTCATCAGCTCCAGGATGGCTTCCTTGCCGATCTCGGGGCTGCGGTCTTCCAGGGCGCACAGGGCGGAGCCCTTCACGATCGGAATGTCGTCGCCAGGGAAGTCGTAGCTGCTCAGCAGCTCGCGCACTTCCAGCTCCACCAGCTCCAGCAGCTCGGGGTCGTCGACCATGTCGACCTTGTTCATGAACACCACCAGCGCGGGCACGCCGACCTGGCGGGCCAGCAGGATGTGCTCACGGGTCTGCGGCATCGGGCCGTCGGCGGCGGACACCACCAGGATCGCGCCGTCCATCTGCGCCGCGCCGGTGATCATGTTCTTCACATAGTCGGCGTGGCCGGGGCAGTCGACGTGGGCGTAGTGACGGTTCGACGTCTCGTACTCGACGTGCGCCGTCGAGATCGTGATGCCGCGCGCCTTCTCTTCCGGCGCCTTGTCGATCTGGTCGTACGCGGTGAACGTCGCGCCACCGGTCTCAGCCAGCACCTTCGTGATCGCAGCCGTCAGCGACGTCTTGCCATGGTCAACGTGACCGAT
>NZ_VITO01000053.1:0-1170 GCF_007828025.1 Nitrospirillum bahiense | reverse complement strand
ATACCAAGGAGCGCTGATGGCGACTCTCACTGAGGGGATTCCCTTCAGGCGGATTTTCTGATTCACCAGAGCAAGCACAGAGGAGGCTTGCGATGGGTTCGGCAGTCGAGGTTCGTTCGGATTATTCAGCGGCGGCCTTGCGCCAATTCGCCCGCCGATGCGGCGATGCTGATCAGGTTCGGCGGTTGTTGGCCCTGGCGGAGATCCTCGACGGCCGGAGCCGGGGTGAAGCAGCCAGGACGGCCGGCGTGACGTTGCAGATCGTGCGGGATTGGGTCCTTCGTTTCAACGCGGATGGCCCGGACGGCCTGGCGACACGCAAGGCGCCCGGCAAGGCGCCGCTGCTGAGCGATATACAGCGCGCGCGCCTGGCAGCGGCCGTCGAAGCCGGGCCGATCCCGGCCGTGCACGGCGTCGTGCGCTGGCGGCTTATCGATCTGGCCCAGTTGCTGTGGGACGAGTTCGGCGTGTCGGTGACGCGCTTCACCCTTGGCCGCGAACTGCGCGCGCTGGGCTATCGCAAGCTCTCGGCCCGGCCGCGCCATCGCGGCCAGAAGCCCGAAGACATCACTGATTTTAAAAAACCTTCCCAGCCCGCCTGGCGGACATCCGGCGCCACCTCCCGCCGGGAACGCCGATAGAAGTGTGGTGGCAGGACGAGGCCCGGATCGGCCAGCAGACCGAGCTCACCCGGCGTTGGGCCAGGATTGGCACCAGGCCATCAGCCCCGAAGGACCAGCGCCGGGCCTCCGCTTGGATCTTCGGTGCGATCTGCCCCGCCGAGGGTAAAGGTGCCGGCATCGTCATGCCCAGATGCAACACCGCCGCGATGAACCGCCATCTCCAGGAAATCGCCGTTCACGTCGCGCCAGGAGCGCAAGCTCTCCTCATCCTCGATCAGGCCGGTTGGCATAGATCGGCCGAACTCATCGTGCCGGCCAACATTACGCTCATGCCCTTGCCGCCCCGCTGCCCGGAACTCAACCCCGTCGAGAACCTCTGGCAGTTCATCCGCGACAACTGGCTCTCAAATCGCATCTTCCAGAACTATGACGACATCGTCGAGCACTGCTGTCACGCCTGGAACAAACTCGTCGAACAGCCTTACCGCATCATGTCCATTGGACTTCGACGCTGGGCACATGGGTCGTAATTAATGCTCGTTGGTAT
>NZ_VITO01000052.1:0-1201 GCF_007828025.1 Nitrospirillum bahiense | reverse complement strand
CAGGGCAATCGCTTGAAGCGCTGGTTGACAGCGGAGCTGGCATAAGCGTGTAGCCTTCGCCGTAGAAGGATGATTCATAGGAAGCCATCGATTGCAGGAGATGGCTTCCATGGCAGGTAAAGCGAGCGGATCGCTGTTGGATCATTTCTCGGCGTTGGAGGACCCTCGGCAATCGTGGAAGGTTGTGTACCCGTTGCCGGAACTCCTACTGCTGGTGCTGTGCGCCACGCTGGGCGGGGCGGAGAATTTCGTTGAGATGGAGGAATGGGGGGCGGATCGGCTGGACTTTCTGCGCCGTTTTCTGCCTTACGAGCGGGGTATCGCCAGCCACGACACGCTCAACGATGTCATGAACGCGCTGGATGGGGAGCTGTTTTCGGCCTGCTTCACGGCGTGGGTTGATGAGTTGCGGGAGGCCGAGCCGGATATCGTGGCGATCGATGGCAAGACCTCCCGGCGTACACACGCACGGTCTCAAGGCCGCGACCCCCTGCATCTGGTCTCGGCCTGGGCCAGCCGCCAGCGCCTGGTGCTGGGACAGCAGGCGTGCGCGGCGAAGTCGAACGAGATCACAGCCATTCCGCTGCTGTTGGAGCGCCTGGCCCTCACCGGTGCGCTGGTGACCATCGACGCCATGGGCTGCCAGGCCAAGATCGCCCAGACCATCCTCGACAAGGGGGCCGACTACCTGCTGGCGGTCAAGGACAACTGGCCGACGCTATGCGGGGAGATCGAAGGCTACTTCGCCGATGCGGGCGACGACACCCTCGACCGTTTGGAGACCACCGACGGCGACCATGGCCGCATCGAGGTCCGCCGCCATGCTGTCAGCCGTGACGTGGCGTGGCTGTCCACCGACCGCCGCTTTCCCGGCGAACCGCGATTTCCCGGCCTCAAGGCCATCGCCATGGTCGAAGCGGAAGTCGAGCGCCAAGGCAAAATCAGCCGGGAAAGGCGCTATTTCCTTTCCTCCGCACCACTTGATGCCCGCCTCTTCGCCCGTGCCGTCCGCTGTCATTGGCACATTGAGAACAGGCTCCACTGGGTTCTCGATGTCGTCTTCCATGACGACTTGTCCCGGCTACGATCAGCCTGCGGGCCCCAGAACATGGCTGTTGTCAAACACATGGCCATGAACCTCATACGCAATGCACCCGGCAAACAAAGCCTGACTGTCCGACGAAAAAAGGCATCCTGGAAT
>NZ_VITO01000051.1:0-1281 GCF_007828025.1 Nitrospirillum bahiense | reverse complement strand
TGGCTGGTGGTCAGCGCGCCGATCTGCGCCGTCGTCAGCGCCCGGGCGTCCGCCGTGCTGAGCGAGGCCAGCTGGTCGGTCGACAGCTGCTGCACGTCCGTCGTCGATAGGCTGGCAACCTGCGCCGTCGTCAGCGAGGAGACCACGTCCGTGCTCAGGTTCGAGACCTGGGCCGTCGTCAGCTGGCCGATCTGGGCGGTCGTCAGCTCCTGCACGTCGGACGAGGTCAGCGTGTTCAGCTGGGCCGTCGTCAGCGACTGAACCTGGGCGCTGGTCAGCTTCGACACCTGGGCGCTGGTCAGCGCGTTCAGGTTATCGCTGCTCAGGTTGGACACCTGCGCCGTCGTCAGCTGGCTGATCTGCGCCGTCGTGAACTCACGGACGTCGGCGGTCGTCAGGCTGTTCAGCTGCGTGGTCGTCAGCGACTGGACCTGGGCACTGGACAGCGCGGCCACCTGAGTGGAATTCAGGGCGCTCAAGTTGTCAGTGCTGAGGCCGGAAATCTGGGCCGTCGTCAGCGCCTGGACCTGCGCGGTAGTCAGCTTTTGCACCGTCGCCGTGGCGAGCGCACCCAGCTGGTCGGTGGACAGGGCCTTCACTTGGCTGGTCGACAGGCTGGTCACCTGCGCCGTCGTCAGGGCCGCGGCCTGGTCGGTCGTCAGCGACTGGACCTGGGCGGTCGTCAGGCCCGCCACTTGGCTGGAGCTCAGGGCCTGCAGGTTCGTGGTGCCCAGCGCCGACAGCTGCGCCGTCGTCAGCTGCCCGATCTGGGCGCTGCTGAGTTCACCCACGTCAGCCGTGGTCAGATTGTTCAGCTGATCCGTGGTCAGTGCCTGGATCTGGCTGCTGGACAGCTTCGCCACCTGGGCGCTGCTGAGCGCGTTCAGGTTGGTGCTGCTGAGGCCGGACACTTGGCTGGTGGTCAGCGCGCCGACCTGCGCCGTCGTCAGCGCCCGGGCGTCCGCCGTGCTGAGCGAGGCCAGCTGGTCGGTCGACAGTTGCTGCACGTCCGTCGTCGTCAGGCTGGCAACCTGCGCCGTCGTCAGCGAGGAGACCACGTCCGTGCTCAGGTTCGACACCTGGGCCGTCGTCAGCTGACCGATCTGGGCCGTCGTCAGTTCCTGCACGTCCGCCGAGGTCAGGCTGTTCAGCTGGCTGCTGGTCAGCGACTGGACCTGGGCGCTGCTCAGCTTCGACACCTGGGCGCTGGTCAGGGCGTTCAGGTTGTCGCTGCTGAGGTTGGACACCTGCGCCGTCGTCAGCTGGCTGACCTGCGCCGTC
>NZ_VITO01000050.1:0-1330 GCF_007828025.1 Nitrospirillum bahiense | reverse complement strand
GGCTTGGTCAACGGCGACAGCATCAGTGCGGTGACGCTTGCGTCCAGTGGTTCTGGCACGGCGGCGTCGGTGGGCAGCTACAGCGTTGTGGCCAGTGGCGCCACGGGTACGGGGCTGAGCAACTACTCGGTGAGCTACGCCGATAGCACACTGACGGTGAACCCGGCGGCGCTGACGATCACGGCCAGCGGTGCGTCCAAGACCTATGGCAGCAGCGCCAGCCTGACGGGCTACAGCAGCAGCGGCCTGGTGAACGGCGACAGCATCAGTGCCGTGACCCTCGCGTCCAGTGGTTCGGGCACGGCTGCGTCGGTGGGCAGCTACACCATCGCGGCCAGCGGTGCGACGGGCACGGGTCTGAGCAACTACTCGGTGAGCTACGCCGACGGCACACTGACGGTGAACCCGGCGGCACTGACCATCACGGCCAGCGGTGCGACCAAGACCTATGGCACCAGCGCCAGCCTGACGGGGTACAGCAGCAGCGGCCTGGTGAATGGCGATACCATCAGTGCCGTGACGCTTGCGTCCAGTGGTTCTGGCACGGCAGTGTCGGTGGGCAGCTACAGCGTTGTGGCCAGCGGTGCGACGGGCACGGGGCTGAGCAACTACTCGGTGAGCTACGCCGACGGCACGCTGACGGTGAACCCGGCGGCGCTGACGATCACAGCCAGCGGGGCGAGCAAGACCTACGGGACCAGCGCCAGCCTGACGGGGTACAGCAGCAGCGGGCTGGTCAACGGCGACAGCATCAGCGCTGTCACCCTGGCCAGCACGGGCAGCGGCACGGCGGCGTCGGTGGGCAGCTACAGCGTTGTGGCCAGCGGCGCCACGGGCACGGGGCTCAGCAACTATTCGGTGAGCTATGCCGACGGCACGCTGACGGTGAACCCGGCGGCGCTGACCATCACGGCCAGCGGGGCGAGCAAGACCTATGGCGCCAGCGCCAGCCTGACGGGCTACAGCAGCAGCGGCCTGGTGAACGGCGACAGCATTGCGGCCGTGACGCTGGCCAGCAGCGGCAGCGGTACGGCGGCGTCGGTGGGCAGCTACAGCGTTGTGGCCAGCGGCGCCACGGGCACGGGTCTCAGCAACTACTCGGTGAGCTATGCCGACGGCACGCTGACGGTGAATCCAGCGGCGCTGACGATCACGGCCAGTGGGGCGACCAAGACCTATGGCGCCAGCGCCAGCCTGACGGGCTACAGCAGCAGCGGCCTGGTGAATGGCGATACCATCAGCGCTGTCACCCTGGCCAGCACGGGAAGCGGCACGGCCGCGTCGGTGGGCAGCTACAGCGTTGTGGCCAGCGGTGCGACGGGCACGGGGC
>NZ_VITO01000049.1:0-2372 GCF_007828025.1 Nitrospirillum bahiense | reverse complement strand
CGCACCGGCCGGGCCCACTTCACCCTGGGCACCGCCGCCTCCACCCGCGAGACGGCGGATGAGGCCCGCGTGGTGGGGTATTACCTGAACATGCTGCCCCTGGCCTGCCATCTGGCGGAGGGCGAAACGCTGGCCGAGGTCCTGGCCGGGGTGCAGCAGTCGCTGGCCGACGGCCTGGGCCACTCCCGCTACCCCACCGCCCGCATCCTGGCGGACTTCCGGGGACAATGCCCCGATTTGGTCCAGCCGGGGCGCTTCCCCCTGTTCGACATGGCGGTGACGGAGAATCCGGGCGATATGGGCGGCACCGCCGACCACGACGCCGCCTGGCGCTTCATGCCGCAGCAGCAGCCCGCCACCGGGGCGCTGGATTATCGCCTGACCACCAATGCCCCGGCCCAGGACATGGTGCTGGCCCATGAGGCACGGGCCGACGGCGGCCACGCGCTGCAGCTGTTCGTCAACGCCACCGTCTATGACCGGGACACGGCGGAGAGCTGGGTGCTGTCGCTGGCGGCTCTGGCCCGCCACGTGGCGCAAGGGGCCGCCGACCAGCCCCTGCCCACCTTGCTACCGGATGAGGCCACCCAGCTGGCGCTATGGGAGCACGGGCCCGCCCTGACGCCGTCCGCGCCCCGCTTCGACCGCCTATTCCAGGATCTGGCCCGGGCCCAGCCGAACGCGCCCGCCCTGATCACCGCCGAGGGCTTCCGCACCTATGCCGAGGTGGAGGCCGGGGTCGGCGCCCTGGCCGCCGCCCTGCGCCGGCAGGGCCTGCGCCGGGGGCAGGTCGTAGGCGTCCTGACCGATCGCTCCCCCACTCTACCCACCGCCGTGCTGGCGGTCTGGCGGGCCGGCGGCGCCTATGTGCCCTTGACCAGCGACCTTCCGGGCGACCGGCTGGCCTTCATCGCCCAGGATGCCGGCGCACAGATGATCCTGGCGCTGGACGGCCACACCCCGCCCGACGCCCTGGCCGCCCTGCACCTGTCCCTGCTGCGGCCGGAAGAAGTGCGGAATGCCGGCGCCCCGATGGACGAGGATCTGCCTGAGGACGTCGGCGCCGATCCCGCCTACATCCTCTACACCTCCGGCTCCACCGGCACACCCAAGGGCGTGGTCGTCACCCATGCCGGCCTGATGAACCTGGCGGTGGGCATGGGCGAGCGGTTCGGCATCACGCCGGCGGACCGCGTGCTGACCCTGGCCTCCCCCACCTTCGACCTGTGGGTTTCGGATGTCGTGATGGCCTGGGGGGTGGGCGCCGCCCTGTCGCCCCTGACCCGGGCCGAGATGGACGACATCGCGGCGATGCCGGCCTTGATCGCCGGCCGGGGCATCACCGTCGCCACCATGGCGCCCTCTTACCTGCGCCTGTTCGAGCGGGCGGACCTGCCGCCCTTGCGCATCCTGATGACGGTGGGGGAGGCGCCCATTGCCGCCGACGCCCGCCACTATGCCGCCCGCCTGGCCTGCTACAACGGCTACGGCCCCACGGAAAACACGGCGGCCACCACCATCGGCCGCATAGACCCGGACGCGCCGCGCCTGACGGCCGGCCGGCCCCTGCCCAACATCCGCGTCATTATCCTGGACGCCCAGGGCCGCCAGGTGCCCCCCGGTGCCATCGGCGAAATCTGGGTGGCCGGCGCCAGCCTGGCCCAGGGTTATCTCAACCGGCCCGACCTGACCAAGCGCGCCTTCCCCACGACGCCTGACGGCCGGCGCTATTGCACCGGCGATCTGGGCCGCTGGACGGCCGGGGGCGAGTTGCTGGTGCTGGGCCGCACCGACGGCCAGGTGAAGCTGCGCGGCCAGCGGGTGGAACTGGGCGAGATCGCCGCCGCCATCGAGGCGCAGCCGGGCGTGCGGCAGGCCGTAGTGCTGGTGCACAAGGATGCCGCCGGCAACCAGGCGCTCTACGCCTTCGCCACCGGCGCCAACCTGCCGGACAACACCAGCTGGCGCGAGGCGCTGGCCCAGCGCCTGCCCAGCTACATGCTGCCGGCCGCCGTCATCCCGGTGGAGAGCATCCCCACCACCCTGGCCGGAAAGGTCGACCAAGCCAGCCTGCGCGCCCGCATCGATGACTACCGACTGCGGCAGGACGGCGGGCAGCGTGCCACCACCCCACCCCAGGGGCCGGTTGAGGAGCGCATCGCGGCGGTATGGCGGGATGTGCTGGGTTGCGGCGCCGTGGGTCGGGAGGACGATTTCTTCCGCCTGGGTGGACACAGCCTGCTGGCCATCGCCGTGTCGCACCAGTTGGAGAAGGCGTTCGGCCATCCGGTGCCGGCGCGCGAACTGTTCAGCGACCCCACCCTGCGCGGCTTCGCCCGCCGCGTGGCCCAGCTGGGCCAGGGCGAAACGGT
>NZ_VITO01000048.1:0-2693 GCF_007828025.1 Nitrospirillum bahiense | reverse complement strand
ACGCTGACCGGCCAGTCGGGCCAGGGCACCATCGTCAGCACGCTGGGCAACGTGGCCTTCACGTCCGGCAACCTGCTGCTCAACGACCGCATCCTGGCCACGGGCCATACCGTCATCAACAGCGGCGCCAGCCTGACGCTGTCCACCATCGTCAACGTCACCGGCGATTACAGCCAGGGGGCGTCCGGCACCTTGAGCGTGGGCACGGGCACCGAATTGGTGGTCAGCGACGCCGCCAGCATCGCCGGCACGGTCCTGGCCGGCCTGTCCTCGACTGGCAACTACACCGTCAGTTCCAGCACCCTGGTGGCCGGCGGCAGCGGCTCTGACTACACCTCCGCTACCCTGGGCGGCACGGTCACCGGCCTGGCCGCCGCCGTGGCGGGCGACGGCGCCGACAACCTGCTGCTGACCATCACCAACGACTATGTCGGCGGCACCCTGGCCAGCCTGGTCAACACCGGCAGCGTTGGCGCCGACAAGGCGGCCGTCTATGTCGGCCATTCCGGCAGTGTCGGCACCATCACCAACGCCGGCACCTTCAGCGCCACCACCATCGCCGTCAGCATCGCCAGCGGCGGCCATGTCGGCACGTTCATCAACAGCGTCGGCGCCACGCTGCTCGGCCAAGGTGCCGTCTATTCCGCCGCCGGCTTCGAAAACTACGGGACGGTCGGCACACTGATCAATGCCGGCTATATCATGGGCGGCAGCGTCGGTGTCTCCAACCTGGGCACAATGGGCCTGCTGAGCAACAGCGGCACCATCGTCGGCCAAAGCTGGGGCGTCTACGGCGACTATTACGGCACCATCGTCAACAGCGGCACCATCATCGCGCACAGCGGCCCGGCGCTGAAGAACACCAACACCCTGGGCACCGTCATCAACCAGGGCACCATCACCGGCCCCACGGCCCTCAAGTTCGATGGCCATGTCGACGCCTTGCTGAACAGCGGCACCATCGCGGGCACCGCCGCCATGCGGATCAGCTCCGGCATCGGAACCTTCGTCAACAGTGGCGTGATCGCCGGTCGCATCTCGAATTCCGCCACCGATTTGACCATCGTCGGCGGCAGCAACGGCACGGTCGGCACCCTGACGGGCTACGGCGCGTCCAGCCAGGGCACGCTGACCAGTGCGGCGGACGTGGTGTTCGCCGGGGGCGCCTTGATGCTGAACGACAGCATCGTGGCCAGCGGCCAGACCGTTCTCAACACCGGCGCCACGCTGGGTATTGCCAGCGTGGTCAGCATCACCGGCGCCTACACCCAGGGCGCTGGCGGCACGCTGTCGCTGACCCCTGGCGCCAGCGAGTTGGTGGTCAGCGGCGCCGCCACCGTCGCCGGCACGGTCCTGGCCGGCCTGTCCTCGACCGGCAACTACACCGTTGGCGCCAGCACCCTGGTTGCCGGCGGCGCCGGGTCCGACTACGCGTCCGCCACCCTGGGCGGCACGGTCACCGGCCTGGCCGCCGCCACGGCGGGCGACGGCGCCAACAACTTGCTGCTGACCATCACCAACGATTACATCGGCGGTACCCTGGCCAGCCTGGGCAACGCCGGCACCATCAGCGGCGCCAAGTATGCGGCCTATGTCGGCGGCACGCTGGACTCTTTGAACAACAGTGGCGTCCTGTTCGGTGGCGTCCTGGGCGGGGGTGTCTATATCACCGGCACGCTGGGCACGCTGGTCAACGACAGCGTCGGCACCATCAGCGGCTCCTCCAACGGCGTCCACATCGAGGCCACGGGCACCGTCGGCACGCTCAGCAACAGCGGCAGCGTGTCGGCCGGCTTCGGCGGCGGCGTGGCCAACTTCGGTACCATCGGGCTGTTGGCCAACACCGGCACGGGAACGATCACCGGCGGCAGCGCCGTGCAGAACAATGCCGGTGGCACCATAGGCACGCTGAGCAACAGCGGCGTCATCGGCAGCAGCTACTTCGCCGTGCGCAACAGCGGCAGCATGGGGCGGCTGGACAACAGCGGCACCATCGTGGGCCGGAACGTCGCCTTCCTCAACGATCCGGGCGCCGTCATCGACACGCTGGTCAACAGCGGCGTCATGCGCGGCACCTCGGGCAGCGGCAGCTCGGCCCTGTACAGCGCCGGCACGGTCGGCACGCTGATCAACAGCGGCCTGATCCAGGCGTCCAAGGCGGTGGCGCTGTATGGCCCGCTGGGGGGCCTGCGCAACAGCGGCACCATCGCCGGCGCCATCATCAACAACGGCGGCGGCGCCCTGACCATCAGCGGCGGGACGGGGGGCACCATCGGCACGCTGACGGGCGCCTCGCTGACCAACCAGGGCACCCTGACCAGCGCGTCCGACGTGGTGTTCGCTGGCGGCGCCCTGGTGCTGAACGACAGCATCAGCGCCGGCGGCTTCACCGTCACCAACAACGGTGCCAGCCTGACGCTGACCACCATCGTCAGCATCACCGGCGCCTATACCCAGGGTGCGGCGGGTACCTTGTCGCTGAACCCCGGCACCAGCGGGCTGGTGGTCAGCGGGGCCGCCAGCATCGCCGGCACCATCGCGGCCGGCCTGTCGGTGACCGGCAACTACACCGCGGGGGCCAGCACCGTGGTCGCCGGTGGCGGCGGGTCGGATTACACCGCCGCCATCCTGGGCGGTGCCGCCTCAGGCCTGGCGGCGGGCCTGTCCACCGATGGCGCCGACAACCTGCTGCT
>NZ_VITO01000046.1:0-3267 GCF_007828025.1 Nitrospirillum bahiense | reverse complement strand
ACGCCGCCTTCACCGGCGGCACCGTGGCGGTGACGGCGCTGTCGGGCAGCAACCTGATCGCGGGCCAGAGCTACACCATCGCCGAGGTGGGCGGGTCCTTGACCACCAGCGGGCTCAGCGCCGCGGCCACGGGCTTCAGCGCCACGCTGGGCACGGGCGCCAACGGGGCCGCCACCGATCTGCTGCTGACCCTGCTCAGCGACTATGTCAGTGGCACGCTGGGAACGCTGAGCAACACCGGGACCATCAACGCCGCCACGGCGGTGCTGATCACCAGCGCTGGTTCCCTGGGCACCCTGGCCAACAGCGGCGCCATCATCGGCAATGTGATCAACGCCAGCTCGCATGACCTGGTGATCACCGGCGGTTCCAACGGCACGGTGGGCAGCTTCAGCGGCGGCACCATCCGCAACAGCCTGAGCAACCTGACCTTGGCGTCGGGTGCGGTCAGCCTGGGCGACGCCATCGACGTGACGGGCCACACGGTGGCCAACACGGGTGCCAGCCTGACGTTGGCCAGCGACGTGGCGGTGACGGGCAACTACAGCCAGACGGCAGGCACGCTGGCCGTCGCGGGCCATAGCTTGAGCGTCAGCGGGGCCGCCCAGGTGACGGGCGGCGTGGTCGATGCCGGGATGAGCGGGGCGGCCAACTACCTGGTGGGCGACAGCGTCACCCTGATCCGGGGCGGTAATGGCTCGACCTACACCGGGGCCACAGTGGTCAGCGGCCTGACGGGCCTGGACGCCCTGGGGGCCACCAGCGGCAGCAATCTGCTGGCGGTCGCGGGCAATGACTACATCGGTGCCAGCCTGGCCACGCTGAGTGTCACGGGCACGCTGGCCAACACGGCGGGCGGCGCCACGGCGCTGTACATCGCCGGCACCGGGACCCTGGGCGCCCTGGCCAACAGCGGCACTATCAGCGGCAACGTCACCAACGTCTCGGCACGGGATCTGACCATCATTGGCGGCTCTAACGGGACTGTGGGCAGCTTCACCGGGGGGACCATTCGCAACACCGGCGCCAACGTGGTCTTCGCCTCGGGCAATCTCAGCCTGGGTGACGCGATCGACGTGGGCGGGACGCACACGGTCAGCAACATCGGGGCGGCCATCGGCCTCGCCAGCGACGTGGCGGTCACCGGCACCTATGCCCAGAGCGCGGGCAGCCTGAATGTGGCCGGCCATGTGCTGACGGTCAGCGGTCCGGCCCTGGTCAGCGGCGGCACGGTCAGCGCCGGCGTCAGCGGCGTGGGCAACTACTTCGTGGGCGACAGCGTGACGATGATCCAGGGTGGGGCGGGGTCGTCCTACACCGGGGCCGTGGTCACCAGCGGCCTGACGGGCCTGGACGCCAAGGGCTCGGTCAGCGGCGGCAACCTGCTGGCCGTGGCGGGCAACGACTACATCGGCGCCAGCCTCGCCACGCTGAACGTCACGGGCACGCTGGCCAACACGGCCGGGGGCGCCACGGCGCTGTACATCGCCAGCACGGGCACCCTGGGCAGCCTGGCCAACAGCGGGGCCATCAGCGGCAACGTGGTGAACCAGTCGGCGCGTGATCTCACCATCAACGGTGGGGGTAACGGTGCGGTGGGCCGCTTCACCGGCGGCACCATCATCAACACGGGCGCCAATGTGGTGTTCGCGTCCGGTGCGGTCAGCCTGGGCGATGCCATCAACGTGGCGACGCATACGGTCAGCAACGCCGGTGCCAGCATCGCCCTGGCATCCGACGTGGCGGTGACGGGCAACTTTGCCCAGTCGTCGGGTACCCTGACCACGGGCGGCCATGTGCTGACCGTCAGCGGGGCTGCCACCGTGGCGGGCGGCGTGGTCAACGCCGGGGTCAGCGCGGTGGGCAACTACATCGCCGGCGATCGGGTCACCCTGATCCAGGGCGGTACCGGTTCCAACTACGCCGGCGCCACGGTCACCAGCGGCATCACCGGCCTCAGTGCCACGGCCGTGACCAGCGGCAGCAACCTGCTGGCGGCGGCGGGCAACGACTACATCGGCGCCAGCCTGGATACGCTGAACAACACCGGCACGGTGGCCAGCCCGACGGCGCTGTACATCGCCTCCACGGGCACGCTGGGGACCCTGGCCAACAGCGGGGCGCTGGCGGGCAACATCACCAACCTGTCGACCGGCGACCTGATCATCAACGGCGGCAGCGCCACGGCACCGGGCACCTTGACCGGGTTCAACGGCGCCATCGGCACGATCAGCAACACCGGCAGCAACGTGCGCTTCACCGGCGGCGTGCAGCTGCTGAACGACCACATCACCGTCGGCAGCCACACGGTGTTCAACAGCGGGGCGACCCTGCTGGTGAACAGCGCCATCAACATCACCGGCGCGTACAGCCAGTCGGCGGGCACGCTGGCCATCGGGGTGACGTCGCAGACCAGCTACGGCAACCTGGCGGTCAGCGGTGCGGCGGCCTTCACCGGCGGCTCGGTGCTGCTGCAGGGCGTGGGCAGCGGGGCCGGGGCCCTGCAGGCCGGCACCTACACCATCGCCTCGGGCAACGGCCTGAGCCTGAGCGGCGTGGACTTCACGGCCACGGGCTACACCGTGACCAGCGACCTGGTGACGGTGGGCAACACCACCCAGCTGGTGGTGAAGGTTGCGGGCAAGGCCACCAACTACACGGCGGTGGGCAACGCCCAGGGCGGTGCGGCGGTGGGCACGGGCTCGGCCCTGGACCAGATCGCGGCCTTGGCCAGCAACAGCATCACCACCAACCAGCAAGTGGCGGCGTTCACGCAGCAGGTGCTGGCGCCGCTGGCGACGCTGACGCCGGCGGCCAAGCAGGTGGCGGTGGCGCAGCTGTCGCCCAGCCAGCTGACGCCGCAGCTGACGGCGACCTCGGTGACGCCCACCACCACGGCCATCAGCCAGCACCAGGAGACGGTGGCCAGCCTGATGGACGGCAGCGAGAAGGGCATGGCCGCAGGCTCCAACGGTCGCGAGGGCGTGATCTGGGGCGAGATCGTGGGCGCCGGCGTGCTGCGCGGCACGACGACGGAGGCGGCGGGCTACCGCGCCAGCAGCAGCGGCCTGGTGCTGGGTGCCGATTGGTTCGCCAGCGACGAGGTCATGGCGGGCCTGGCGTTCAGCTGGATCAACAGCGCGTCGGTGGGCCAGGGCGTCATGGCGGGCAGCCTGACACGGGTGGGCAGCTACCAGCTGACGGCCTACAGCGTCTGGCGTCCGGACTTCGCCGACCAGAAGCTGTCGGTGGAGGGCCAGGTGGGCT
>NZ_VITO01000045.1:0-3434 GCF_007828025.1 Nitrospirillum bahiense | reverse complement strand
CTGGCCACAACGCTGTAGCTGCCCACCGACGCCGCCGTGCCAGAACCACTGGACGCAAGCGTCACCGCACTGATGCTGTCGCCGTTGACCAAGCCGCTGCTGCTGTACCCCGTCAGGCTGGCGCTGGTCCCGTAGGTCTTGGTCGCCCCGCTGGCCGTGATGGTCAGCGCCGCCGGGTTTACCGTCAGCGTGCCGTCGGCGTAGCTCACCGAGTAATTGCTGAGCCCCGTGCCCGTGGCACCGCTGGCCACAACGCTGTAGCTGCCCACCGACGCCGCCGTGCCAGAACCACTGGACGCAAGCGTCACGGCGCTGATGCTGTCGCCGTTCACCAGGCCGCTGCTGCTGTACCCCGTCAGGCTGGCGCTGGTCCCGTAGGTCTTGGTTGCCCCGCTGGCCGTGATCGTCAGTGCGGCAGGGTTCACCGTCAGCGTGCCGTCGGCGTAGCTTACCGAGTAGTTGCTGAGCCCCGTGCCCGTCGCGCCGCTGGCCACAACGCTGTAGCTGCCCACCGAAGCGGCGGTGCCACTGCCGCTGCTGGCCAAGGTCACCGCACTAATGCTGTCGCCGTTCACCAGGCCGCTGGCGCCATAGCCCGTCAGGCTGGCGCTGGTGCCATAGGTCTTGGTCGCCCCGCTGGCCGTGATGGTCAGCGCCGCCGGGTTCACCGTCAGCGTGCCATCGGCGTAGCTCACCGAGTAGTTGCTCAGCCCCGTGCCCGTCGCACCGCTGGCCACAACGCTGTAGCTGCCCACCGACGCCGCCGTGCTGCTACCGCTGCTGGCCAGGGTGACAGCGCTGATGGTATCGCCGTTCACCAGGCCGCTGCTGCTGTACCCCGTCAGGCTGGCGCTGGTGCCGTAGGTCTTGCTCGCCCCGCTGGCCGTGATCGTCAGCGCCGCCGGGTTCACCGTCAGCGTGCCGTCGGCGTAGCTCACCGAGTAGTTGCTGAGACCCGTGCCTGTGGCGCCCGAGGCCACAACGCTGTAGCTGCCCACCGACGCCGCCGTGCCAGAACCACTGGACGCAAGCGTCACCGCACTGATGCTGTCGCCGTTCACCAGGCCGCTGCTGCTGTACCCCGTCAGGCTGGCGCTGGTGCCATAGGTCTTGGTCGCACCGCTGGCCGTGATGGTCAGCGCCGCCGGGTTCACCGTCAGCGTGCCATCGGCGTAGCTCACCGAGTAGTTGCTGAGACCCGTGCCTGTGGCGCCGCTGGCCACAACGCTGTAGCTGCCCACCGACGCCGCCGTGCCACTGCCGCTGCTGGCCAGCGTCACGGCGCTGATGCTGTCGCCGTTCACCAGGCCGCTGCTGCTGTACCCCGTCAGGCTGGCGCTGGCGCCATAGGTCTTGGTCGCACCACTGGCCGTGATCGTCAGCGCCGCCGGGTTCACCGTCAGCGTGCCGTCGGCGTAGCTCACCGAGTAGTTGCTGAGCCCCGTGCCCGTCGCCCCGCTGGCCACGACGCTGTAGCTGCCCACCGAAGCGGCCGTGCCAGAACCACTGGACGCAAGCGTCACGGCACTGATGCTGTCGCCATTCACCAGGCCGCTGCTGCTGTAGCCCGTCAGGCTGGCGCTGGTGCCATAGGCCTTGCTCGCCCCGCTGGCCGTGATGGTCAGCGCGGCAGGGTTCACCGTCAGCGTGCCGTCGGCGTAGCTCACCGAGTAGTTGCTGAGACCCGTGCCCGTCGCACCGCTGGCCACAACGCTGTAGCTGCCCACCGACGCCGCCGTGCCACTGCCGCTGCTGGCCAGCGTCACCGCGCTGATGCTGTCGCCGTTCACCAGGCCGCTGCTGCTGTACCCCGTCAGGCTGGCGCTGGTCCCGTAGGTCTTGCTCGCCCCGCTGGCCGTGATGGTCAGTGCGGCCGGGTTCACCGTCAGCGTGCCGTCGGCGTAGCTCACCGAGTAATTGCTGAGCCCCGTGCCCGTAGCACCGCTGGCCACAACGCTGTAGCTGCCCACCGACGCCGCCGTGCCAGAACCACTGGACGCCAGCGTCACACCACTGATGCTGTCGCCGTTCACCAGGCCGCTGCTGCTGTAGCCCGTCAGGCTGGCGCTGGTGCCATAGGCCTTGCTCGCCCCGCTGGCCGTGATCGTCAGCGCGGCAGGGTTCACCGTCAGCGTGCCGTCGGCGTAGCTCACCGAGTAGTTGCTGAGACCCGTGCCCGTCGCACCGCTGGCCACAACGCTGTAGCTGCCCACCGACGCCGCCGTGCCACTGCCGCTGCTGGCCAGCGTCACCGCGCTGATGCTGTCGCCGTTCACCAGGCCGCTGCTGCTGTACCCCGTCAGGCTGGCGCTGGCGCCATAGGTCTTGGTGGCACCGCTGGCCGTGATCGTCAGCGCCGCGGGGTTCACCGTCAGCGTGCCGTCGGCGTAGCTCACCGAGTAATTGCTGAGCCCCGTGCCCGTGGCACCGCTGGCCACAACGCTGTAGCTGCCCACCGACGCCGCCGTGCCAGAACCACTGGACGCAAGCGTCACGGCGCTGATGCTGTCGCCGTTCACCAGGCCGCTGCTGCTGTACCCCGTCAGGCTGGCGCTGGTCCCGTAGGTCTTGGTTGCCCCGCTGGCCGTGATCGTCAGTGCGGCAGGGTTCACCGTCAGCGTGCCGTCGGCGTAGCTTACCGAGTAGTTGCTGAGCCCCGTGCCCGTCGCACCGCTGGCCACAACGCTGTAGCTGCCCACCGACGCCGCCGTGCCGCTGCCGCTGCTGGTCAGCGTCACAGCACTGATGCTGTCGCCATTCACCAGGCCGCTGCTGCTGTACCCCGTCAGGCTGGCGCTGGTGCCATAGGTCTTGCTCGCCCCGCTGGCCGTGATGGTCAGCGCCGCCGGGTTCACCGTCAGCGTACCGTCGGCGTAGCTCACCGAGTAGTTGCTGAGACCCGTGCCCGTGGCACCGCTGGCCACAACGCTGTAGCTGCCCACCGACGCCGCCGTGCCACTGCCGCTACTGGCCAGGGTCACCGCGCTAATGCTGTCGCCGTTCACTAGGCCGCTGCTGCTGTACCCCGTCAGGCTGGCGCTGGCGCCATAGGTCTTGGTGGCACCGCTGGCCGTGATCGTCAGCGCCGCGGGGTTCACCGTCAGCGTGCCGTCGGCGTAGCTCACCGAGTAGTTGCTGAGACCAGTGCCCGTGGCACCGCTGGCGGTGATGCTGTAGCTGCCCACCGACGCGGCCGTGCTGCTGCCGCTGCTGGCCAGGGTCACGGCGCTGATGCTGTCGCCGTTCACCAGGCCGCTGCTGCTGTACCCCGTCAGGCTGGCGCTGGTCCCGTAAGTCTTGGTCGCACCACTGGCCGTGATGGTCAGTGCGGCCGGGTTCACCGTCAGCGTGCCGTCGGCATAGCTCACCGAGTAGTTGCTGAGACCCGTGCCCGTCGCACCGCTGGCCACAACGCTGTAGCTGCCCACCGACGC
>NZ_VITO01000044.1:0-9674 GCF_007828025.1 Nitrospirillum bahiense | reverse complement strand
CATCGCAAGCCTCCTCTGTGCTTGCTCTGGTGAATCAGAAAATCCGCCTGAAGGGAATCCCCTCAGTGAGAGTCGCCATCAGCGCTCCTTGGTATGAGGCCCTGCATCATGCCGCTGTAGGCCGCGACTGCGGCCGCCGGAGAATTTCGGGGAGCGTCAGCGGACTGAAATTCGAGGACAAGCCCAGCCCGCGGATGCGGGCGCCCGGCGTCTGAGGGACGGCATCAAAACGCCGTCGGCCTTGGGTCTTCCACCTGGTGCAGGCGCTGGAAGGCCTGCATGGCGACGCGCAGCAGCAGGGTCTTGCGCCGGGCAGCGTTCAGCTTGACCTCGGGCCCTTGGCGCAGGATTTCGGCGCCGTAGCCATCGGCCACGATCAGCCCGCATTCCTCAGGGATCAGCTCCTGGGGGAAGTCCTCACCCACGGCGAAGTAGAACCGGTCGCAGAACTCCAGGTAGTCGCCCCATTTGTGGTCGGCGCGGAAATCGGCGACGGAGCTTTTGATCTCGATGATGGTGACCGTGCCGTCACCGGCCAAGGCCAGGATATCGGCGCGGCGGTTGTTGGCCAGCGGCACCTCCAGCATCGAGCGCATGCCGTGGTGGATCAGCATGCGGCGCACGCCGCGCGCCAGCAGCAGGGCGCGTTCCATGCCCGGCCGGCCGAAGAAGGGCGGCACGGTGGCGGGAATGACGAAGTCGCCTTCATCGCCGGGTGACGACGGGTCGGACGGCACGGACATGGGATTCAGCCCCGCTTGAAACGCTCCACCTTCTGGACACGATAGCCCAAGCTGGTGGGAAAGCGCTGCTCGGCGCGGAAGCGGGCGTCACGATCGGTGGTGGCGCCGAACAAATAGACCTGGGCCCCCTCGCTCACGCCGGCGGCATCCGCGCCGTCGGTGTTGGCCGCGACGCTGTTCGCGGCCGGGACCACCGTCACCTCCCACAGCCGGCCGTGGACCAGCACCGTCTTGTCCGGCACGATCAAGCGGCGGCGGGAGGCGGACTGCAGTTCCCGCAGCTTGGCATCCGCCTCGGCCCGGGTGGCGCGCAGGGTGGCGACCGCCTCCTCCAGGCCGGCGACCTCGCGGGCGCTGCCCTCGGCCGTGGCCTTGGCCTCGTTGGCGGCGGCGGTGACGTGGCCCAGCTCCTCCTCCAGCCGACCCAGGCGGCGTTCCCTCACGCGGCGATCATCCTCGATGTTGCGCGCCGTCAACGCGAACTGGATCAGCGAATAGAGCAGCAGGATGATGAGGCCGATATTGGCGAGAAGGGCCGCCGACATCAGGAGGCCGCCGCCTGCTGGGCCGCACCATCCGGCACCGGCAGCATGCTGGACAGGATGAAGCCCGCCAACTCGGGAAAGGCCTGACGGGCCAGGCGCATGGCCTCCGCCTGATTCTCGGCCCACACCTCCACCACGTGGGGACAGCCGCGCAAATGGCTGTGGGTGGTGGCCGTCTGATTGATGGTCAGCGTCGGGCCCAGGGCCAGACTGCCGGTGTACAGGCGGCGTCCGGTGCCCGGCTCCCCCACCTCATGGATCAGCTCGAAATTATCGGCCTGGGCGGCGATCAGCCGGCGCTGCGCCTCCGCCAGCTGGTTCTGGATCATGCGCCGCTCCTCCGCCAGGTCGCGGCCCCGGGCCAGGTTCTGGTCATGCGCCTTCACCGCCTCATCCAAGGCGGTGCGGGTCCTGGCCACCTTGCCCTCAAGTTCCGCCACCGCGTTGCGGGTAGCGTAGAGCAGGGTCTGGCGGAACAGCACCATGGCCACCATGCCGACCGCGCCCAGCAGCGCGATCACGAACAGGCTGATGCTGAATTCCTCAAGCACGACCGCGGCGATCCTTTCGGCGTTCCCATAGAGCCTAGCATTGCCAACAATTTTCCACAAATTGTCGATGGCACCGCCAAGCCAATCCGCCGAGCATATCAGGCCGGCCGTTCACAAATGGTTATCATCGGTAACGATAACGGCCGACTAGGCCAAAAGCAACCTGGGCGAGAGATTATGGCATTACCTCACGCAGCGCTTTGTGAGAATCCCCGCCCCGCGATCTCCCTCAGGAAGGCGCGGTCGACGGCGGGATAGCGTGAGGGCATCTCCCGCTCAATCGTATCAAGCAGTGTGCGCGCGGCGTCGCGGCCGTTGATCTCGGCATACAGCAGGAACCAGGCGGCATAGGTACGGCCCAGGCCTACCGCGGCCGGGCCGACAGCGACGTCACTGTCCGTCGGCATGACCCAATAGCCCAGGGCGCCATCGCGGCGCAGGCCGACGAAGGGCAGCTTGGCCAGCGGCAGCCGGGCCGGGGTGCCAGAAGGGGGCGCGGCTTTGGACGGGGGTGGGACGGGGGCCATCGCTTGCCATGACAAGAAATGGTTCGCGCCCCAAACATTGAGGTGCGGAGCCGGCGAACCTACTGGCCCTGGTATAACCCGGCGAGTCGCGCCTCGCTATTGATGCGGAAGAATAGGTCCCCGCGCCGGGCGGCCGGTCAGGCCCCGCCGCCCTGGCGCGTGGAAACCGGGCCAATCGGCCTGACCGGGTGGCGGCCTGACCGGTGGCGGCCCGACTTAGTGGCCGTGGCCAGCGTGGGCCTTGCCGGCCTCGGACAGGACGAAATGGCGGCCGCAATAGGGGCAGTCGATCGTGCCTTCCTTTTCCATGGTCAGATAAACCAGCGGATGGCCCAGGGCGCCGCCCCCGCCATCGCACCCGACGGACGGGGTATCGACATAGATCGTCTCAATCGGCTGCATGGCCTCGGGCGCTCCATAATAAAGGTCCAGGGCGGGACGAACGTCCCGCCGACGCCCGGATCATAGCCAAGCGCGCCGCCGGATCAAGCGTGAGGCGCCCCGCCCGGTTCCGCCTCGCGCGGACCTCCTTGGTGGGGGGTGTGATGGCCGTGGTTGACCGTGGTCAAGGCGGGGGTGTACGCCTTTTCGGCCCCGGCTTTCCCGGGTTTTCCCCTTTTTCGGGCCCGCATGTTTCCCGGCCCCGTCATCATGGACCGTCCCGACCCCATGCCCGACACGCGCGCGCCCGACACCCAACCCGCCCCGTCCGCCCCCAACGGCAGCCCGCCCGAGCTGGCGATCGAGCTGCGTGGGCTCACCAAGACCTACAAGGCCTCCGGCAAGGCGCCGGCCAAGCTGGCATTGAAAGGCATCGACCTGGCGATTCCCCGCGGCTCGGTCTATGGCCTGCTGGGTCCCAACGGCGCCGGCAAGTCCACCATGATCAACATCCTGGCGGGCCTGGTCACCAAGAGCGGCGGCACCGCCAAGATCTGGGGCATCGACATCGACCAGGACCCGCGGGCCGCCCGCGCCGCCATCGGCGTGGTGCCCCAGGAACTGAACATGGACCCGTTCTTCACCCCGCGTGAGCTGCTGGACCTGCAGGCCGGCCTGTACGGCGTGCCCAAGCGCGAGCGGCAGACCGACCGCCTGCTGGAGGCGGTGGGCCTGAAGGACAAGGCCAATGCCTATGCCCGCACCCTGTCGGGCGGCATGCGCCGCCGCCTGATGGTGGCCAAGGCCATGGTGCACACCCCGCCGGTGCTGGTACTGGACGAGCCCACGGCTGGCGTGGACGTGGAACTGCGCCAGTCGCTGTGGGCCCATGTGCGCGAACTGAACCGCGCCGGCACCACCGTGGTGCTGACCACCCACTACCTGGAAGAGGCGCAGGAGCTGTGCGACAGCATCGCCATCATCAACCACGGCCAGGTGGTGGCGTGCGACAGCACCGACCGCCTGCTGCGCACCCTGGACCGCAAGGACCTGGTGGCGGTGGTGGACCAGGATCTGACCGAGGTGCCCAGCACGCTGGCCGGCTTCGAGGTCACATTGAAAGGCCGCCAGTTGACGGTGCAGTACCCGCCCAGCCGCGTGAAGGTGGGGGAGGTGCTGAACGCCATCGCCGCTGCCGGCCTGACCATCGTCGACCTCAGCACCAAGGAGTCGGACCTGGAGGACATCTTCCTGCAGCTGACCCGCGCGCCCGCCGGCAATGGCGCGGGCTGAGGACAACGCCCTTTCCCCCACCGCACCGCGCTGGCGCCCCCGCTGGCTGGCGGCGGTAGCACTTGGCCTGTCTGTCACGGCCTGCGCCCCCACCGCCCGGGTGGCCGGGCCTCCGGTGGTGGTCACCCCTCAGCTGACGACGGCGGGGATCACCGCGCGCGACGGCGCCATCCTGCCCACGCAGTCCTGGCTGCCTGCGGAAGGTCCGCCGCGGGCCGTCATCCTGGCGCTGCACGGCTTCAACGACTACGCCAACTCTTATGACGCCCCTGGCCGCTGGTGGGCGCAGCATGGCGTGGCGACCTATGCCTACGATCAGCGGGGCTTCGGCCGTAATCCGCACCCCGGCGTCTGGGCCGGCGGCGACGTCATGGTGCGCGACATGTGGGACGCCGCCGCCGCCCTGCACGACCGCTATCCCGACACGCCGCTGTTCCTGACGGGGGAGAGCATGGGCGGGGCCGTGCTGATGACAGGCCTGGCGGGGCACGCCCTGCCGGCGGGCTTCAAGGGCGTCATCCTCACCGCGCCGGCCGTCTGGTCGCGCGGCACCATGCCTTTTTACCAGCGCTGGGCCCTGGCCATCGCCAACTGGACCGTGCCCTGGCTGAGCCTGACGCCGCCGCGCGGCCTGATCCATGTGCAGGCGTCGGACAACATCCCCATGCTGATCGCCCTGGGCCGCGACCCCCTGGTGGTGAAGGCCACCCGCGTGGACGCGCTGGAGGGCCTGACCGACCTGATGGATGCCGCCATGGATGCCGCCCCGCGCTTCAAGGTGACGTCGCTGGTGATGTACGGCCAGCATGAGGAGCTAATCCCCCGGGAGCCCATGTGCAAGGCCCTGGCCCACCTGCCGGACGCCAGCCAGGGGGGCCCGCGCATCGCCTTCTACCCCACGGCCTGGCACATGATGCTGCGCGACCTGCACGCCCAGATCGTCTGGCAAGACATCCTGGCCTGGGTCACCGACCCGGCCGCCCCTCTGCCCAGCGGCATGGACACCAACCCGGAAATCCCGACGCTGCTGGCCGAGGGACGCACGCCATGACCGCGACCATAGTCCTGAACGCCGACGACTACGGTTTGTCCCCGGGTGTTTCCCAAGGCATCCTGGCCCTGATCCGCCAGGGGCGCCTGTCGGGCACCAGTTGCATGACCGCCACGCCCTTTTGGCCGCAGCACGCGCCCTGGCTGGCGGAGGTGGCGGACCGGGCCGACATCGGCCTGCACCTGACCCTGACGGACCAGGAACCCGCCGGCCCCTGCCCGGCCCTGGCACCCACCGGCCGCTTCGGCAGCGTGGGCGATCTGATGATCCGCTCCCTGACCGGCCGGCTGATGGACGCCGCATCCCAAGCCGACCTGAAGGCGGAGATCGGGCGCCAGCTGGATCTGTTCGAGGCCCATGCCGGCCGGCCGCCCTCCCACGTCGATGGGCACCAGCATGTCCACCTGCTGCCCGGCGTGCGCGGCCTGGTGCTGGACGCCGTGGCCCACCGCTATCCCCCGGGCAGCGTTTATGTCCGCGATTGTGCCGAGCCCGTCGCCGCCGTGCTGGCACGCGGGGTGGACAGCGTGAAGGCCCTGGTCATCGCCAGCCTGGCGCGTGGGCTGGCCGCCGCCGCCGCCCGGCGCGGCATCCCCACCAACCGGGGCTTCCGCGGCGTCTACGACTTCGGCCCCGGCCGCGACTTCCCGGCGCTGATGGCCAAGTTCCTCGCCCCCGCCCAAGACCGCGCCCTGGTCATGGTGCACCCGGCCCTGCCGGACGAGGTGCTGGCCGGGCTGGACCCGGTGGTCGCCAGCCGCCAGGTGGAACAGGCCTATCTGTCGGGTGACGCCTTCGCAGCATTGCTGGACAGGACCGGTGTGCGGCTGGGCCGCCTGCTGGGTTGACACAAAACGAGTTGACCCCGCGAGGGTCCACGCGCTTCATGCGGCCCCATCACAGCCATTCGCGATCGAGGACCAGGGATGCCGGACCCCCGCAGCGCCAAAGGGCCGTCCAAGGCCGCCCCCCAGCCCGCCAGCAAGCCGGCCGCCGAGTCGGTGATTGGCGAAAACACCCGGCGCAAGGCCTTCCGCGTCCTGGGTTTGCCGGCGGTGGCCGCCCTGTTCGCGCGCGACCCCGACCGGGTGGAGCGGCTGTTCTTCGACGATCGCATGAAGGAAAAGGTGGGCGCCTACTGCGCCGGCCTGGCGCAGGCGCGCAAGGTCTACCGCCTGCTGCCGGCGGAGGAGATGGAGAAGGTGGCGGGCACGCCCCTGCATGGCGGCGTGGTGGCCGTGGCCGCCCCGCGCCCCGTCCTGCCCCTGGACATCGACGAGGCGGCGCGATGGGCGGCGGCGGGGGAGCCACTGATGATCCTGGACGGTGTGGGCAACCCGCACAACCTGGGCGCCATCGTCCGCACCTGCGCCTTCTTCGGCATCAACCGCCTGGTGCTGTCCGACCATGCCGAACAGGCCCTGCCCTCCGAGGCGGCCTACCGGGTGGCCGAGGGCGGGTTCGAGTATGTGACGCTCTACCAGCTGCCGCGCTTCGCCCAAAGCCTGCGCCACCTGCGCGCCCATTACCGCATCGTCGGCACCGCCCTGGGCGACCATCCCGACCCGGCCGCCGCACTATCGATGCCAAACGCCAAGCCCGCCGCCCTGATCCTGGGCAACGAGGAGGTGGGCCTGCCCGCCACCACGCTGCAGGCCTGCAACCAGCTGGTCACTCTGCGCGGCAGCGGCCAGGTGCAGTCGCTGAACGTCTCGGCCACCGCCGCCATCCTGGTGCACGCCCTGGCAACCCCTGGGCCGGCGGCCTCTGGGGCCCGGCGGGGCTGACATGCCTCGGCTGATCCTGTTCAACAAGCCCTATGACGTGCTGTCGCAGTTCAGCGATGACAGCGGCCGGGCGACGGTGAAGGACTACATCGACGTGCCGGGCGTCTATCCGGCCGGGCGGCTGGACCGGGACAGCGAGGGCCTGCTGGTCCTGAGCGACGACGGCCCCTTCATCCACCGCATCGCCGACCCCAAGCACAAGCTGGCGAAGACCTATTGGGCGCAGGTCGAGGGCGTGCCGGATGAGGCGGCGCTGGCGGCCCTGCGCCGGGGCGTCACGCTGAAGGACGGCCCCACCCTGCCGGCGGGCGCGCGCCTGATGGAAGAGCCGGCGGCCCTGTGGCCCCGCGACCCGCCCATCCGCTACCGCGCCGCCATCCCCACCAGTTGGATCGAGCTGACCTTGAGGGAGGGGCGCAACCGCCAGGTCCGCCGCATGACGGCGGCGGTGGGTTTCCCCACCTTGCGTCTGGTCCGTTGGGCCGTGGGCGACTGGACACTGGAGGACTTGGCGCCCGGTGCGTGGCGCGACGCGCCATTCCCGGCGGCACCGAAGGCCGCGCCGGTCAGGGCGTCTCGACGATCAAGGTGACGCGCCGGTCGGCGGCGCGGTCATGGTCCGGCGCGTTCGGGTCGGTGTTGGCGCCCGGGGGCGAAACATGCGGCCGGGTATCGGCATAGCCCACCGCCCGCAGGCGGTTGGCCGGCACACCGTCGCTGATCAGCATGCGCACCACGGCGGCGGCGCGGGCGGCCGACAGTTCCCAGTTGCTGGGAAAGCGGGCGGTGCTGATGGCGTTGCTGTCGGTGTGCCCCTCCACCGTCACCATGCCCTTCAGGGATTGCAGCACCGGCACCAGGCGGGCCAGGATCTGCTGGCCCTCGTCGCCCAGATCGGCACGGCCGGAGGCGAACAGCACCCGGTCCTTGATCTCGATGGACAGGCCCCGGCCCCGGGGCGTGACCTGCACGTCGGGTGGCAGGTCCTGCGCCTCCAGATCCTGGGCCAGGCGCTTGGCCTCCTCCGTCGGTTCCTCCGCCGGACCAGCCCCAGGTAACGTATCGGGCGGCAGGGCATCCTGGGGCGGGCGCTGCGGCGGATAGGGGGGCACCGGCGGTAAGGTGGGGCTGGACATGGACGATGCCGTCGGGTTCTTCGCCATGTCGCGGGCGGGGGCGCCCACCGGATTGGCCGAGACGGCCACGCGGCCAGCGCCAGGCTGGTTGTTGTCGGACCTCAGCTTCAGCCGGCCGTTGATGCCCAGGATGGCCACCATGCCCAGGAACACGATCATCAGCAGCGTGACCATGTCCATGTAGCTGATGACCCACTCCTCCGACTCCTCCGCCGGTTCGCCGGGCATGCGGCCGGGGACGGTGCGGTGCTGGGTCGGGCGGCCGCCGCGGGCATGGCCACGGGCATGCCCGCCCGGCCGGCCGGGCGGCTTGGCCGGGACCGGCGGCGGCGCGGCGGCGGTGCCCGGCATCACCGGCGGCGGTACGGGAAGGCCGGAGGCATAGACGCGGGCGGTGTGCCGGGGCTTGGGTGGCGGAGGGGGATCGCCGCCACCGCCGGACCCGCCGCCGGACTGATCGCTAGGCGCCACCCCAATCCTCCTCCCGCGCGTCGCGCAGGTAATGGTCCAGGCTGTCCTGGATGATGGTGGGGGAGCGGCCGAGGTGGGTCAGCACCACACCCTCCAGCAGCACGTTCATCAGGGCGACCCGGCGGCCGGTGCGCTGTTCCAGCTTGATGGCGATGGGCTTGAACACCAGGTTGGCCAGCACCAGGCCGTAGAGGGTGGCCAACATCGCCACCGCCATGCTGCCGCCGATCAGGCCGATGTCACCCTCGCCCAGGTGCTTGAGCATGCCGACCATGCCGGCCAGCGTGCCCAGCAGGCCAAAGGCGGGGGAGAAGGTGGCCAGGGTACGGAAGAATCGCGACTGCCCGGCCTCCAGCTCCATCTGTTTCTGGATGCGCCAGTTCATGACCTGCAGCAGGTCTTCCAGCGGCTGGGCGTCCACCACCATCTGCAGGCCCAGCCGCAGGAAGGGGTGGGCCACGCGCTGGGCCCGGTCGTCGGCCGCCTGGATGCGCTTCTCATGCAGGTGGCGGGCGACCTCCATCAGTTCGGCGACATCGGCGCGGATGCTGTCGCGGTCGCGCACGATGCCGACCAGGGCGCCCAGGGCGGCGCGGATCTCGTCCCCCCGGAAGGCCAGCAGCGCCACGCAGACGACGCCGCCCAGCACGATCAGCAGGCCCTCGGGATTGTAATAGAAGTGCCAGTTGCCGCCGGCGGAGACGACGAACCACAGCAGGGCGACGGTGGCCAGCACACCCGCCAGCGTCGTGCCGATGAAGCGGGAGGTGACGCCCCCCTTGGCGGGTCCCCGATTGGCGGGCCCGCGATTGCCAGACCCGGACCTGGCGGCCGGCGCGTTGCGCACCGGGCGCGCGCCGCGTTCGTTCACAGTCACGCCCTTGCCCCTAATAACAACGGTATAGGTGCCGCCTGCCCCGGCGGTACTGGCCACAGATTAACCGAGTGGCCCCGGCGAAAACACCCCGCTCAGAAGATCAAGGATTTAGGCCGCAAAATGGCGACGGCCCCGCCCGGGTGATCCAGGCGGGGCCGTTTTGGTCAGCCGAACCGGTGTGGTTGTAGGCGATCAGCGGCCCTGGATGGTGATGGTGAGGGTGTCGGTGTAGCTGCCGGCGATGGCCTGGGCGTTGGCGGGGACGGTGACGGCGACGGTGGCGGTCTTGTTGAACTGGGCGGAAGAGCGGAC
>NZ_VITO01000043.1:0-10589 GCF_007828025.1 Nitrospirillum bahiense | reverse complement strand
CGGTCCACTGCGCCTTCGGCTCCGCTCCCCGCCCACCCCCAGCACTGACAGTTCTACTTTGCGGGACACCCTGACACTTCTATCCGGTTGAAACAGGTATGTAGGCGGGGTGTAGGCGGGGTGGACTCAAAAACGAAGTGCGACTTTCCTTGGTTATCAGGGCTCTCAATGGTTTCCATCCTGGAGTGCTGAGGCCAGGGCCGTTACCCTGACGCGGGACCGGCGCGGCTTGGATCGGCGATGTGGAGAACCTCGGTGGATGACCTGAAGCCCGAGCCCCTGACGAGTCCAAGCGGTTCCTCGGCCGTTCCTTCAGCCGTTTCCCCGGGCTCGATGGCGATCGCGGCGGTGTCCACGGTGGTGGAGTGGTACGACTTCACGCTGTACCTCTATTTCGCGCCCGTCATCGCCCGCATCTTTTTCGGGGATGGCAAGGGGTCGTTGATCACCGCGCTGGCGGGATTCGCCATCGCCTACCTGCTGCGGCCGCTGGGGGCCGTGGCGTTCGGCCACGTCGGCGATCGCTTCGGGCGCCGGCGCATGATGCTGCTGTCCATGGCCATGATGAGCCTGGCGATGCTGGCCACGGCCCTGCTGCCGACCTATGCGGCCATCGGTGACGCCGCCGGGTGGCTGCTGCTGGTGCTGCGCTGTATCATGAGTTTCTCGGTGGGCGGGGAATATACCGGCGTCGTCGCCTATCTGCTGGAGGGGGCCAAGCCGCGGCGGCGGGGTCTGGTCACCTCCTGCGCCTCGGCGGCCAGCGAGGTGGGCGGACTGCTGGCTGTCGGCATGTCCGCGCTGACCGTGCACCTGTTGGACGCGACGGACCTGGCGTCCTGGGGCTGGCGCGTCCCCTTCCTGGTGGGGGCCGGGCTGGCGGGTGGCGTCTGGATAGCGCGCTCGGCCATGGAAGAGTCCCCGGATTTCGAGCGGCAGGCTGCGGCCGGGGCGGCGCCGGCCCGGCCCCTGGCCTACGCCCTCATCCATCATCGCGCAGGCATCTTCCGGTCATTCGCCATCTCCGCGCTGGGATCGATCACTTATTATGTTGGCATCACCTATGTTCCGGCCTTCCTCACCTCCACAGGGTCGCTGAGCGAAGACATGTCGCTGTGGCTGTCCACCATCGCCGCCGTGGCGGTCATCGCCGTGACGCCGGCCATCGGCGCGCTGTCGGACCGCGTGGGGCGCAGGCCCGTGCTGATCGGTCTCACCTTGGGAAGCGCGCTGCTGCCGGCGCCCCTGTTCTGGCTGATGGCGAGTGGGTCCACCAGCCGGGCCTTGATCGGGGCCATCCTGCTGGCGGCTGTGGCGGGCGGTGTCAGCGCGGTGGGTGCCGTGGCGACGGCCGAGCAGTTTCCCGGCGAAGGGCGGCTGACGGGCCTGGCGCTGGGGGCCACCGGGGCAACGGCCTTGTTCGGCGGACTGACACCCTTCATCGCCCACGCGCTGGTGACCCGCACGGCCTGGCCCTTGGTTCCCGGCGTCATGATCGCCCTGGTCGCCCTGCTGGTGCTTCCCGTCCTCATGCGGATGCGGGAAACCGCGCCCGGCAGCGGCGATTGAGCGCCGGGCCGGCGGCCCCCACCCTCTCCCCTTTCCACCCCGCTACACGTCACAGTTGCCGCCGATATCCCATCCCGGCGCACGCTTGCGCGGCTGGCGTGAGGTGCGTTGAGGCTATTGGATACAACGTGCCAGGGAAATAATCCTTGTGATGTTCAGCATGCCGCACTATACCCATGCCACCCATTAGTGCGGGCATCGGTTCCATGTTAATGCAACTTTTATGAACTTGATCGTTAACTTAGCCGACATACTGGGGCGCCCCTGCCGATTTAGCGTCATTATGTAAAACATCAAGATTTATTTATATAAATGCCTTAATTCGTTCATGGATGATCAACATATTCCGGAAAATCAATAAAATAGACCAACTCATAAATTAGAATATCGATTGGGTAGCGTGTACAAATTTCTAAATTTGACCGTTACGACGGGGAATTCTCCCGTCGTAACGGATGGTGTCTCTTTACCGTGTCCGACTATTCATCCAGAATTCACCGATGGTGTCCCTATGCCCGGGTCTCTTCTAGGCGCTAAAGCCATCAGAAACGTCGGTCTGTCACCGATGACGGGGCCTGCACGCGACCTTCAGCATTTCATCGCCATCGATCAGGCCTTTGACGGCCATGCTCAAAGCCGCCCCCATCATCCGGCGATCCTGACCGATGGCGGCATCCAGTCCGCCGCCGATATCAACCGAAAGGCGAACGTCCTGGCCGCCGCCCTGGCCGCCCGCGGCGTGGCGCCGGGCGAGGCGGTGGGGGTATTTGTGCACCGCTCTGCACAACTCCCGTTTGTGTTCCTTGCCATCCAGCGCGCGGGCGCCGTCTATGTGCCGCTGGCCGCCGACCATCCGCCCGCCCGCCTGCTGGCCATGGTGGAGGATGCGGCCATCCGTTTCGTCGTGGCCTTGGACAGCCTGGTACCGCCGGTGGAGGTCATGGACCGGCTGGCTGGGCTGTCCGGCGGGTTGATCGACCCGGTCACGGTCCTGGTCACCGAAGCCCGCGATGCGGCCCCTTTGTCGGTCCCGCGGCGGACGGCCGACGACATCGCCGCCATCCTGTTCACCTCCGGTTCCACCGGCCGGCCCAAGGGCGTACTGATCCGCCATGGGGGCATCGCCCATATGGCGCGCGGCCACGCCCAGGCGCAGGGGTTCCACCAGGACGACCGTTTCCTGCTGTCCAGCGCGCCGGGCTTCATCCTGGGCTTTCGAGAGCTGTGCCTGCCCCTGTATTTGGGCGCAGCCCAAGTGCCGGCCACCCGTGCTCTTCTGGATGATCCGGTGGCCCTGCTGGCGTTGATGGAGCGTCACGCGGTCAGCGTCGCCTCGTTTACCCCATCCTACCTGCGGTTGCTGGATGGTCGCGTGCCTGCCGGGCTGCGCTGCCTGATGACGGCGGGGGAGCGGCCCAACATCGCCGACGCCGTGCACTATGGTGCCCATGTCGCCTATTGGAACATGCATGGCGCGACGGAGGTGTGCGGTACCATCTGTCTGCTGCGCGTCACGCCGCAGGATTGGGCCGATGCCGACCGCCTGCCTAGCGGCCGGCCGTTCCCCGGCATCCGGGTCCTCATCCTGGATGGTGAGGGCAACCCGGTGCCCGCGGGTGAGGTGGGCGAGATCCATGTCCTGGGTGAGGGCTTGTCGCCCGGCTATCTGAACCAGCCGGACTTGACCGCGCGCACCTTTGTCGACACCGCCTTTGGCCGGGCGTACCGCACCGGCGACATGGGCCGCTGGCGCGAAGATGGTTTGCTGGAGGCGCTGGGCCGTCGCGACGATATGGTCAAGGTCTCCGGCCAGGCCGTGGCTTTGGCGGAGATCGAGCGCGCGCTGGCCCGACATCCCGGCGTCACCCATGCCAGCGTCGTGCTGGCGGATGGCGGGCTGGTGGGATTCGTGGCCGGCACGGTTTCGCCCGGCACCGACTGGACGGCCTATCTGGCGACCCTGCTGCCGGCCTACATGGTGCCGGCGCGGGTCATCACCCTGCCCCGTCTGCCCACCAGCAGCGCCGGCAAAATCGATCGCCAGGCCCTGCTGACGCTGGCCCGCGACCAGCGCTCGGCCCGTGTCGCGACGCCCGACACCCTGCCCCAGGGCGATTTGGAACAGGCTGTGGCCGGCGCCTGGCAGGCGGTGCTGGGCCCGGGCCTCATTCTACGCGACGATAATTTCTTCAGCCTGGGCGGTACCAGCCTGCGCGCCATCGAGGTGGCCCAGCGCCTGCAGGCGCTGGGCCACGCGGCCACGGTCCAGGACGTGCTGTCCACCCTGACGGTGCGCAGCCTGGCGACCCATCTGGCGGCCGGCGGAACCGTCACCGACGATGACGGCGCAGAGGACGAGGGACCCGCCACCGTGGGCCAGGCCGATTTCTGGCTGGCCCACCGCCTTGGCCTGGCGGGCGTGGGGCATCACGTCGTCCGGGTGCTCGAAAAAGCGGCGGGGCGGGCCACGGTCGAGGAATGGCGCACCGCCTGGCACGGCTTGGTCGCCGACCATCCCGCCCTTCGCACCGCCTTCAAAGAGCAGGCCGATGGTGGCGTCCATTGGCACACCGTGGCTGACCTGACGGCACCGGATCCGGTTCTCTGGGATTGTGCAGACGAGGGAGAGGCACGGAGCCGCTTGGCTGCCGCCGTCGCCGAGCCTTTCGACCTGACCCAGGCGCCGCTGGCGCGGGCCGGCCTCATCCGCCTGCCCACCGATGGAGGGCGCCTGCTGTTCTGGGTTGTGGCGCACCACGCGGTGGTGGATGGCCTGGCCATGGGCCGGTTGCAGGACGACCTGGCCCGCCGGCTGCGGGGCGACGACGCCGGCCCGGCCGCGCACGGCATCCGGGCCGCCGCGACGGCCGAGGCGCGCTACCTGGCCTCCCCCGCGCGGGGGGCGGATCAGCGCTATTGGCGGGACCAGTTGGACGTGGCGGCGACCGGCGATGACATCCTGGCGGATCTCGCCACCGACTATAGCCGCCCCGCCACGCCCCAACAGACGCCCGCCACCCCCCGCCACGCCATCATCCCCGCCGCCACGGCCCGGGCCTTGGCCCGGCTGGCCCGCGACGCGGAAACCAGCCTGCACGGCCTGCTGCTGGCCCTGCTGGGGTGGGAGGCGCAACGGCGCAGCGGCCGGCCGCGGGTCATCATCGGCAGTGGCTTTTCCATCCGCCCCTCGGGGGCTGAGACCGCCATCGGCCATTACGTCAATGTCCTGCCGCTGGTGCTAGGCGCCGGTTCGGACGGCACATTGACCGGCCGGCTGGCGGACAGCCGCGACACGCTGCGCGCCGCACTGACCCATGCCCGCTATCCCGGTAGCTGGATCGCGCGGGAGTTCCAGCAGCGCTGGCCCGGCCGCCGCGCGGCGGAACGCCCTGGCCTGTTCGACATCACACTGACGGCCAACCCACCCCCAGCCACGGAAGGTGCTCCGGATGGCGTGCGACGCCGTCCCCTGCCCGGCTTGGGCCTGCCGCCGCTGGCCGGTGTGGACCTGGCCTTCAGCTATGAATGGGCAGAGACGGCCGATGACCAGGCCAGCGATGATCTGCGCCTGGTCCTGCACTGGAATCCAGACGTCTATGCCGCCACGACGGCGCAAGCCTGGCTGGACAGCCTGGTGGCCTGGGCGGAATGGCTGGTGGCCGATTCCGACCGGCTGCGCCAGTCGCCCCCGGCCCTGCTGGCGCACGAGGCAGCGACGCTGGCGGCGTGGGAGTCTGGCCCGACCGTAGAGCGGCCGGCCGTCGGCGCCCAGGTCCTGTTCGAGGATTGGGCTCGGCGCCAGCCGGACGCCGCGGCCGTGGTGAGCCTGGAGGAAACCCAGAGCTACGCCGACCTGGATGCCGCCGCCAACGGCGTCGCCAACCGCCTGCTGGCCCTGGACCTGGGGCCGGATCGCGTCGTCGCCGTCCTCACCAACTGCGCGCCGGCCCTGCCGGCCGTCATTTTCGGCATCTGGAAGGCGGGGGCCGTCTACCTTCCCTTGGCCGCCGACCTGCCGGCGGAGCGCCTGGCCTACATGGCGTCCGATGCGGGCGCCAAGGTTCTGATCACCGTTCCCTCCGGGGACGGACGGACACCGCCGCCGGCCCTGCTGATGGGCCTCGGCCCCGTGCTGGACGCGGGCACCCTGCCGTCCGCCACCACCGTGGACCATGCCGGCGCCGGGCCGGACGACCTGGCCTATATCATCTACACCTCGGGAACCACCGGCCGGCCCAAAGGGGTCGCCGTCACCCATCGCGGCTACGTCAACACCATCCTGTCCCATGCCGGCACGGTCGGACTGACGCCCGCCGACCGTACCAGTCTGGTGGCGACCCCGGGCTTCGACGCCAGCCCTTGGGAGCTGGGCATGGCGCTGCTGAACGGTGGCGGCCTGGTGCCTATCAGCCCGGCGCTGCGCGATGATCCCTGGGCGCTGAAGCGCCATTACACCCGCCTGGGCGTCACCTGCGCCTTTCATGCCCCCTCATACCTGCGGGTCAGCGCCGAGACGCCGTTCCAGGGCCTGCGTATCCTAAACACCGGTGGCGAAGCGCCGCGCCACGGCGATGCCGCCCGGCATGGCCCCCCCCTCGCCTTCTGGAACGCCTACGGGCCCACCGAGACCGCCATCATCGTCACGATCGGCTTGGTGGAGGGCGATGCCGACCCGCGGCGCCCGTTGTCCATCGGCCGCCCCCTGGCCAATACCCGCGTCAGCCTGCGCCGGGCTGACGGTATGCCCGTGCCGCCAGGTGAGGTAGGTGAACTGTGGTTGGCCGGCGCCGGCGTGGCCCGGGGTTACCTCAACAACCCCGCATTGACGGCCGACCGTTTCGTCATGACGGACCAGGGCCGCGCCTACCGCAGCGGCGACCTGGGCCGCTGGACGGCCGATGGCCGCCTGGAACTGCTGGGCCGTATGGATCAGCAGGTCAAGCTGCACGGCCAAAGGGTGGAGCTGGGCGAGATCGAGGCCGCCCTGTTGACCCATCCGGCGATGCACCAGGCCGCCGTCCTGATCTCCGCCGATGCCGGGCACGTGGCCCTGCGCGCCTTCCTGGTGGCGAAGGACGACCAGGCCCTGCCCACCCGCGACGCATGGCAGGTCTGGTTGGCTCCCCGCCTGCCGGCGCACATGATCCCGGCCAGCTACACTCCCGTGGCCACCCTCCCCACCACCGCCAGCGGCAAGATCGACGGACGCGCCCTGCTGGCCCTGGCGCCGGCCCTGGAGGAAGGGACGCGCACACCCCCGGCGACAGCGCTGGAGGAATCGGTGGCTGGCGTCTGGGCCACCCTGCTGGCACCGGGCCTGACCGAGCGTGAGCCCCGCGTGGCGCGGGAGGACAATTTCTTCGCTCTGGGCGGCAACAGCCTGCTGGCCGTGACCATGGCGCACCAGTTGGCGCAGGCCCTGGGCCGCCCCGTGCCGGCGCGCGACCTGTTCATTGCGCCTACCCTCGCCCAATTCGCCTCCCGTCTGGCGGAGACGGAGATCGTCGCGGACAGTGCCGCGATCGCCGATGTGGACCCCACCCTGGCCACGCTGGGCGAACGGGAGTTTTGGCTGGCGGAGGCCGCCGGCCTCGACACCGGTCATTTCACCATGCCGCTGACCCGCCGTGTGGAGGGACCACCGCCGGACGCGGCGCGCTGGAACGCGGCCTGGCACGCGCTGGTGGCGCGGCACGGCGCTCTGCGCACGACCTTCGCCGCCGACGCGGACGGCGTGGTGCACCGGCATGTGGCCGCCCCTGGGGACGCTCTGGTCGCGGAACTGGAATTCACCACCGTTACCGACCGCGCCGAGGCCCTGGCCCACATCCGCGACCGTCAGTGCACGCCGCTGTCCCTGCGCCAGGCACCGCTGTACCGCGCTGGCGTCGTGACGGTCGCGGAAGGGGAAACCCTTTTTTGGCTGGCCTTGCACCATGCGGTGGGCGACGGCGCCTCGCTGGAGGTGCTGCTGCGCGACCTGGGCACGCTGTTGCGCGGGGATGAGTTCCGGGGCCCCGCCGTGGATGCCGTGGCATTGGCCCGGCAAGAGGTGGCCTACCTGGCCGGCCCCGGCGCCGCCCGCGATGCCCAGGCGTGGGGCGCGATCCTGCAGGCCCTGCCCGACGCGGCATTCGCGGAGTGGTCCCTGGACCATTCCCGCCGCCTGGATGCGCCCGCCCGCAGCCACCGGCTGGAGGCGGTGTTGCCCGCCCATCAGGCCGACGCCCTGCGCCGCCTGGCTCGCCGCGGCCAGGGCAGCCTGCACGCCCTGATGCTGACGCTCTTGGGGTCGGAAGTGTTCCGCCGCACTGGCCGTAGTGATTTCCTGATCGGCAGCACCGTATCCCTGCGTGAGGATGCGGCGGTGGCGGAGGCCGTGGGCTATGCGGTCACCCTGGTGCCGGTCGCTTTCCAGCTGACGCCCGACCAGGATCTCGCCAACCGTTTTGATATCGTAAGGAATGAGCTGGCGCGCGCGCTGCATCACGCCCGCTATCCCTTCGCCCGCTTGTGCCACGATCTGTGGCGCGAGCGCCCCGCCCTGCGCGACCCCGCCCGCTTCCCCCTGTTCGATATCGTCGTGACCGAAACGCCGGACCTGACCGGCACGCGTAACGCCGGCCAGGCGGCTACCGGTCTGGCGCGACTCAGCGCCGTTGAGGCTGGGGGCATTCACTATGAACTGGCGCCCCACGGGGCCGGCCAGGATATGGCGCTGTCGCATGAGGTCCTGCCGGACGGCAGCCTGGTGCTGAAGTGGCAGATGAACGCCGCCATCTATGACGTTGATACCGCTCATCATTGGTTGAAGGGCCTTCTGGACTTGGCCGCCTGGCTGGCGGACGATCCAGCCATGGACGGCGCCGTGCCCGCCGCGCTGCCGTCCGAGCAAGCGCTGCTGGCGCGCTGGCAGGCGGGCTCGGCCGTCTTCCGGCCCGATGCCCGCCCGGTTGACCTGATCGCCGCGCAAGCGGCCGCCCGGCCAGAGCATCCCGCCCTGATCCTGGCGGACGGGGCCGTGGTTTCCTACGCCGCGCTGCTGGGCCGCGCCAACCGGCTGGCGCGCGGCCTGGTGGTCCAGGGCGTGACGCCGGGCACCGTGGTCGCCGTCGTCGCGCCGCGCGGCGCCGCCGACCTGCCGGCGGTGCTGCTGGCCCTTTGGCAGGCCGGGGCGGTGTATCTGCCCCTGGCCGCCGACCTGCCGCCGGAGCGGCGGGAGTTCATGGCCCGCGACGCGGGCGCGGCCCATATCCTGGACCTGACGGCGGACGGGCTGGCGGCCCTGGAGCGGGCTGCCCAGGACGACATCGCCCTGCCACAGGGGCGGTCCAACGACACCGCCTACATCCTCTACACCTCCGGTTCCACCGGCCTGCCCAAGGGTGTGCGGGTGAGCCATGCCGCGCTGCTGAACACCCTGCTTGGCGTGGGCGAGGACTATGGCCTGACCGCTGACGACCGCACGCTGATGTTCGCCTCCCCGGCGTTCGACGTATCCCTATCCGACATCGGCTTGCCGCTGGTGTTCGGCGCCACCCTGTGCCTGGCGACGGCGGAGGTCATCGAGCGGCCGGCGGCCCTGCTGGACCTTATCCGCGATCGCGGTGTCACGGTGGCCGACCTGACGCCCACCTATCTGCGCCTGCTGGATGGCGCCCTGCCTGACAGCGTGCGCATCCTGGTGACGGGCGGCGAGGCGCCATTGGCTGGTGACGTGGCGCGCTATGGCAACCGCCTGCGCTACGTCAACGCCTACGGCCCCACGGAAAACGCCATCACCAGCACCATGGGCGCCCTGCCCGTGGCTGGGCTGGACGGCGTGCTGGCCACCGGCCGCCCCCTGCCCAACACCCTGGTGGAGATCCGCGACGCCGACGGCACCCTGGCGGCCCCCGGGGCGGTGGGCGAGATCTGGCTGGGCGGCCTGAATCTGGCGGAGGGCTATCTCAACCGCCCCGACCTGACCGCCGCCGCCTTCATCGGTGAGGGTGATCAGCGGCGCTACCGCACCGGCGACCTGGGCCGCTGGCGTGGCGGCCATGACGGCGACCTGCCGGTGCTGGAGGTGCTGGGCCGGCGCGACCATCAGGTCAAGCTGAACGGCATTCGCATCGAGTTGGGGGAGATCGAGGCGGCGCTGGAGGCCCACCCTGCCGTAGCCCAGGCCGTCGTGGCGCTGGAGGCCGCCCCCAATGGCGATCCCGGCCGCCAAAGCCTGTGGGCCTTCGTCCGCCCGCAGGCCGACGGTCCGCGCGAATGGTTGGCCCAGGGCTGGCGCGAGACCCTGGCCGGTCGGTTGCCGGCCTATATGATCCCGGCCGCGTTGCTGGTGGTGGACGCCATCCCCATGACCCCCTCCGGCAAGATCGACCGCGTGGCCCTGCGCGCCCTGCTGGCCCTGTCGGGCGCGCAGGCCGACGCCGGTCCGGTCGGCGGCCCGCCCCAGGGGCCGGTTGAGGAGCGCATCGCGGCGGCGTGGCGGGATGTGCTGGGCTGCGGCGCCGTGGGGCGGGAGGACGATTTCTTCCGCCTGGGCGGACACAGCCTGCTGGCCATCGCCGTGTCGCACCAGTTGGAGAAGGCATTCGGCCATCCGGTGCCGGCGCGCGAACTGTTCAGCGACCCCACCCTGCGCGGCTTCGCCCGCCGCGTGGCCCAGCTGGGCCAGGGCGAAACGGTGGTGGTCGGCCGCGGCAGCGATCGCGCCACCGAAGGCCAACGCGAGTTCTGGGTGGCGGAGGGCGCCGGGCTGGACACACGCGCCTTCACCATGGCGCTGGCCCTGACGGTCACGGGCGCCGTGCCGGATGACGCCGCCTGGCGCCAGGCCTGGGCCGCGCTGGTCCGGCGCCACGACGCCCTGCGCTGCCACTTCGAGGAGACCGGCGAGGACGTTCCGCGCCGTCCGGTGCTGGACGCGGACGCCGCCGGGGCGCTGGTCGATCGTCACTTCCTGGTCGAGACGGCGGCCGATGCCGAGGCGGCACTGGCCCAGGCGCGCGGCCATGCCGCCACGG
>NZ_VITO01000042.1:0-12322 GCF_007828025.1 Nitrospirillum bahiense | reverse complement strand
TAATGAATGCCCTGGATCAGCGCGCTCGCACAGTTTCCGATGCCTGCGATGGCAATACGGATTTTGGCCCTCTGCATGACGTAACCTGTGAGTTGGGGAATTTACAAAACAGTAGGTGAAAATCGGGCAACGCGCGTCAAAAGGATGTGAGCACCCTCACACTTTTGTGACGGAATGATGGCCGACACATCGTATTGGCGCCATTTCCATCCGCAGGACCCATAAGCGGTGTGCCGGGCCGGGATTCCAACCGGCCATTCAGCATGCCCGGTGAGAGGAACGGTGAGGGCCGTCGCTATTGAATCCGGCTGTCACCTATGAAAGAAACGGGCACCCCTCCGCTCTCCCATGGTGCAGTTTTCGATGCGAATATTATTCACTTTCGAGAACCCTTTACCAAGCACTGAAGCGGATGCCGAAGTATTTACCACCACGGCCCGGTATCTGGCCCCGCTGACGGAAGGGGCGTGGCTGCACGTCCCCCTGAAGGACGCGGCGGGGCGGGCGGCAGCGGAGGCCCTGGCCGGCATGCCGGTGGTCGATGCGCGTGCCCCGATCACGCCGGCGGCGCTGCGGCATTTCCTCTGCGGGCTCACCCTGCCTTTCCGGAAAGAGTTTCGCCGGGCCGACGTGGTCTACACCCGCAACCTCTGGGTCGCCTGGATGGCCATCCTGTTCGGGCAGAAGGTCGCTTTCGATCACTACCGCCCGTGGCCCGACCAAATCCCGCCGCTGCAGTTCTGGCTGTACCGCCTGCTCAGCCACCCGCGCTTCATCGTCAAGATCTGCCATTCCGATTACACCCGGCGCAAATACCTGGCCTTGGGAATTCCCGAGGACAAGGTGCGCTGCATCCGCAACGGCTATGAGCCGGCACGGTTTCAGGCCCGCATCCCCCTTGAGGAAGCCAAGCGGCGGATCGGCGTCGAACCCGGTCAGAAAACGGTCGTCTACACCGGCCGGGTGAATCACAAGAAGGGCCTGGCCTTGGCGGTCGAGGCGGCCAGGGAGCGGCCGGACGTCCTGTTCATCCTGGTGGGATCGTATGGGGAAGGGCCGATCGAGGCCATGGCCCGTGACGTGCCCAATGTGCGCATCGTCCCCTATCAGCCGGCGGACAAGCTGGCCGACTACATCTACGCCGCCGACATTCTGCTGATTCCGCCGTCCTGGCTGCCGCTGGCGGAGTTCGGATCGACGGTCCTGCCGCTGAAGGTGTTCTTCTACCTCGCTTCCGGCCGGCCCATCCTGGCCGGGCGCACCCCCGACGTGGGCGAGGTCCTGCGTCACGATGAGAACGCTTATCTCTGCCCGCCCGATTCCATACCCGACCTTGTCGCCGGCATCGACGCGCTGCTGGGCGATCCGGCCCGTGCCGCCCGCCTGGCGGAAACGGCCCTGTCCGACAGCCGTGACTACACCTGGGCCGCGCGGGCGCAGCGCATCCATGCCCTGGTGGAGGAGCGCATGCAGGCCACCCCGGTGAGGGCGGGCACTTGGGGCAGGCGGGAATTCCGGGCGTGGCGCCAACAGTCGCGCCATTGGCTGGCCCACCTGGTCAACAAGGGCGCCTGGGTGCTGCCGCCCCGTCCCGAGGCCCCCCTCGGAATGGATAGGACAACGTGAACGACGGCGACCATCAGCGCCATCTGCGACGGGGCTTCAACTGGCTGGGCGGCGCCACCGTCCTGGCCAAGGTCATCGACTTCTCCACCATCCTCGCCGTGCTGACCTTCCTCAGCAAGGAACAGGTGGGCGTGGCCTCGCTGGTCATCTCCACCGGCATGGTGATCGAGGCCTTCGACGGGCTGGGCACGGGCGACGCCCTGGTCCAGGCGCCCACGGTGGCCAAGCGTCAGCTGGACAGCCTCTTCTGGTTCATCCTGGGCGCCGCCTTCCTCATGGGTGCTGTGACCTTGGCGGCGGCGCCGGGGCTGGAGGCCCTGTACGGCGTCACCGGCATGGCGGCCTACTTCATCGCCGTGGCCGCCAAGCAGCCGATGGTCGCCGCCGCGGTGATACCTCTGGCACTGCTGAACCGCGACCTGAAATATGAGCGGATCGCCGTCGTCAACGTGGCGGCCACGCTGGGGGCGGCGCTGACGCGTCTGGGCCTGGCCGCGGCCGGCGCCGGGGCGTGGGCCCTGGTGGCGGGCTATGTTTCCAGCGGCCTCTACACGCTGGTCGGCGCCACGCTGGCACGCCCCTTCCGCCCTGGGGCGCACTTCCGGCTGGACGACATCTGCGGCCTGGTCCGCTTCGGCTTCCGCGCCGCGGCGGTCAACCTGTTCGAGCAGGTCTTCAAGAACATCGATTTCCTGCTGGTGGGCTGGTTCTACGGCCCGGCCCCCCTGGCGCTGTACCGGGTCGCCTTCGACATCGCCATGGAACCGGTGATGGCGGTGGGCACGCTCATCAACCGCACGGCGCTGCCCGTCTTCGCCCGCCTGGCGGGCGACAGGGCCGGGCTGACCCAGTCGCTGACCTGGTCCTTGCGCCGGCTGGCCCTGCTGACGGCCCCGCTGATGGTGGGCCTGATCCTGGCGGCCGATCCTCTGACCGCCCTGATCCATGACGACCACGGCCTCAGCTATGCCGCCGCCGCCCTGCCGCTGAAGCTGTTGGCCGCGGCTGCCCTGCTGCGGGTGACCTCGCAACTGCTGACGCCGCTGATGATGGCGTCGGGCCGGCCGGGCCTGGCGGCCCAGCTGTCGGCCGTCACGCTGACCCTGCTGAGCGCCGGCATCGTGGCGGTGGGCGCCCTGCTGCCGGCCGAGGGCGGAATCATTGCCGTCGCGGCGGTGTGGCTGGCGATCTATCCGCCGCTGCTGGCGTGGGGCGCCCGTTATCTGGAGCGGACATGGGCCATCGGCGCCGCCAGCGTCGTCCGGGCCTTCCTGCTGCCTGCCGCCGGCGTTGCCGTCATGGCCGCCGTGGTCTGGACCCTGCGCCTGCTGCCCGGGGGCGACCGGCCCGCCGTCAGCGTCGCCATCGTCGCGGTGGCGATGGCGGCCGCCTATGGCGGGCTGTTCCGGTACGACCGGGAAAAGCCGGTCAGCTGACCGGCTTGGCCGCACCATCCGCCGGCGGCGCGCCGGCGGGCCGGGCCGTGGGGTCCGGAATGGATTGGCGCCGCCGGTCGAACATGCTCATCTGGTGCACGCAGCTCAGCGTACACGTCGGGGCGCAGCCCTTTTCGGTGTGATATTCCCGCTTGATGTCTTCCAGCGTGTAGTCCAGCAGCGGCTTGTTGGGATAGCCCCGCTGCTGCGAACACCAATGCACCCGCCCGTCCTCGGTGACGTACAGGTAACGGGCGCCGGCGCGGCAGTGCCAGTCGTTGGCCTGGCCGTTCATCAGGTTTTTCTGAAACAGCCGGTAGTTCAAGGTGTGCACCAGCGACGGCGAAATCTGGGTGACCTTCTCATAGGCCAGCATCTGCGCCGGGCTCAGGGGCTTCAGCGTGCCGCTGCCGTCATGCAGCACGCCCACGGAATGCTGCAGCCCGAACTTGGCCGCCGTTTCCGCCACCGTCACCACGTCCTGCGTCCGCTCCCCCGTGACGCCCAGCACGGAGTTCACGTTCACCTTGAACAGCGCATGCTTGGACAGCAACTCCAGCTTGCCCTCGACCGACTTCAGGCTCTTCATCGAGATTTCGTCGGGCTCAAGGTTGTCGATGCTGATCTGCATGCCCTGAAGGCCGGCGGCGTTCAGGCGGTCGATCCATTCCTTGGTCAGGCGGAAGCCGTTGGTGATGGTGGTGACGATCATGCCCTTCTGCCGGGCATGGCGCACGGCCTTGTCCAGGTCGGGGTTCAGCAGGGGCTCGCCGCCCGTGAAGGTGATGGAGGACGTCTTCAGCGCCGCCAGATGGTCGACGCGCGCCAGCAGGTCCTTCAGCGGCACGGGCGGGGAGAAGTCGTCATATTCGTTGCAATAGCCGCAAGCCAGGTTGCAGCGGCGCGTCACCACGACCTGGGCCAGCAGCGGCGTATACCGCTGCCCGACGGCGCGGGCGGCGAAGCGGAGACCGGCGGCCAGGTTTTCCAGGCGGCCGGGACGGGTGGTGTCAGTCGTCGAGGTCATAGGGACATTCCGCGCAGCAGATCGTGTTTCGCAGCAGGCCGTGTTTCAAAGCGAAGGGACAAAGGATCAAACCGGAAGGGCCGTCAGGCGCCGCCGCGCCCGGCGCCAGGGTGGAGGCCACCAGCGCAGGCCGGCCACGTCCAGCATCTCCTCCCCCGCCATGGGGTGGCGACCTTCGACCTCCGGCGCCTGGCCGTAAAGTGTTTCTTGCGCCGGCCAGCGATGGAATGGCGTCCAGGTCCAGGCGCCGTGGCGCCGATACGTCTTCATCAAGCCGCGCGCCAGGGCGACGTCGGGCTGGACGCGGCGCCGCTCCGTCCAGCACGGGGCGCCGGCCAGCCGGGTGGCCAGCGGCCAGCTCTTGATGTCCACATAGTTGCTGAACCAGACGCGAAAGCCCAGCTCGGCCTGAAGGGCGGTGACGGCGCGGTGGACCTGCACATGCTCGGCGTGGCCGTACTCACCCCAGGGATTGTGGGTGTAGACCTCCGCGCATCCCGCCAGGGCCGGGCGCAGGGCCGCCACCAGGCGGGGGAAATTCGCCTCATAGCGGGTGCGGGCCGCCGCGTCCGTGATCTGCAGCCCCTGGGGCGTGGCCACCGGGCTGGCCCGGTCGACGGCGAAGCCGGCGCCGCTTTCCGGAATGCGGAGGTCGATCAGGCCCGGCAAGGCCAGGGCCGCCACCGCGCGCCGCCGCGCCGCCGCCTTGGCCGGCCGGTTGAAAGGATCACCGAAGCAGAAGACGACCCGGTCGGCCCCGGCGAGGGCGGAGCTGAGCCACAGGATCTCGTCGTCCGGATGGGCGACCACGACTGCCCGCCCAGCCATCCTCTGGTCACTCCCCCGTTCGGGACCTGCAGCGCCGTCATGCCGCATGGCCGGCCACCTGGTCGTATATATCCTCCAGCGCTGCCGTCTGGCGGGTGATGTCGAACTGCGCCCCCACGTGAGCGCGCGCCTCCCATCCCATGCGATGGCGCAGGTCGCGGTTGTCCAGCAGGGTTTCCATATGCCGGGCCAGGGCCTCGGCATCACGCTCTGGCGCCAGCAGGCCGGTGCGGCCCTCCACAATGGCTTCCGGAATGCCGCCGATGCGACTGCCGATCACGGGGACGCCGGTGGCGGCTGCCTCCAGCATGACCATGCCCAAGCCCTCGACGCGCCCGGTGTTGGTGCGCACGCTGGGCAGGACCAGCATCGCCGCCCGGCGCATCCGCGCCAGGACCTCGGTATGGGGCAGGGCGCCCAAGAAGCGTATGCGACTGCTCAATCCCAGCGTTCCCGCAAGCCGTTGCAACGGCTTGCGCAAAGGCCCGTCGCCGATGATGTCCAGTTGGGCCTTGGGATGCCAATCCGCAAGAAGGGAGAAGGCGCGGATCAGATATTCCGCGCCTTTCACCTCCACCAGGCGGGCGACGTGCAGGATGGTCGGCGTTTCCTCCTCCGGGTCGCGGGGGCGGATGGCCTGGCAGTCGACGCCGATGTAGTGCACCCGCGTCCGCTCCGCCGGGAAGCCCATGGCCAGCACCCGCTCCCGAATGAAGGCGGAGGCGCAGAGGAACAGGTCCCCCTGCCGGGCCAGGCGGCCGCGGAACAGGGGATAGTTCACCCAGGCGGGCGACATCATCAGCGCCGCAGTCGACAGCGTGGCGTCGAAGCCGTGGAAGGTGGTGATCAGCGGCAGGCCCAGGCGCCGCGCCACCGGCAGGGCATAGACGCCCTCCACCCCGAAATGGGCATGGATCAGGGCCGGGCGCCGCCCCGCCAGCAGGTGCTGATACGGCGCCGGATCCCGGGTCAGCATCTGCCAGCCGATGCGGGGCAGGGTGAAGCGTGGCCAGAGATCGGCCAGCGCCAGCGAGGCGGCGCCCGGCGGCGGCGGGCCGTAGCGCAGGCGCCCGACGTATAGCGGCGCATGGCGGCGCAGGAAGCGCGCCTGCTCCGTGATGAAGGTCTCGGAAACACGGAACAGGTTGTGCCGGAAGATGACCACGTCACGCATGCGCGAGGTCTTCACAGGGCTTGAAGTCCATCCGTCCCCGCCCGTACATGGTGCGTGCGGGCGCGCCCGGAAGAATGGACTGGTGGGGGACAAGTTGGTGATGCGAGGCAAGCTTAAAGCCCGCGCCGTGCTGGCGGGCATCTGGTCTCTGGCGGCGGTGGCGGCCCCAGTGGCGGCCCCGGTGACGGCGGTCCTGGCCCTGCCCACGGTGGCCCGGGCGGAGAAGGCGGTGGCCATGCCCGGCCCGCCGTGCGACCCGGCCGATGCCGCCCAGGTGCGGCTGCGGCTCAACATCACCGGCATGCACTCGGGCAAGGGCAACGTCACCATCACCATCTATCCGGACGATGCCGATCATTTCCTGGACGGCGCCTACAAGGTCGCCCGCCAGATCCTGCCGGTCGTCCTGCCCGTGACGGAGGCCTGCTTCGTCCTGCCCCAGGCCGGCCATTACGCGGTGGCGTTGTTTCATGATGAAAACGACAATGGCCATTTCGATACGACGATGCTCGGCATTCCGGCGGAGGGGTACGGCTTCTCCAACAATCCGACGCTGTACCTGGGACCGCCGGACCTGGGCAAGGTGCGCATCCCGGTCCAGGCCGGGGACAATCCGGTTTCCGTGCTGATGAAGTACTACTGAGCGGCGGCGCGGATTTCGGGCTGGGCGACCGGCTCGGCCGGGATGAGGCCCAGTTCGCGTCCCGTGGTGGCGAAGAGGGAGAGGGCGTGGTCGATCTGGCTGCGGCTGTGAGCGGCGCTGACGCTGGAGCGGAGCAGGGCAAGGCCCTTGGGCGTGGCGGGGGGCAGGCTGACGTTGGTGTAAAGGCCGGCCTCCAGCAGGCGTGTCCAGAAGGCGAAGGCCGTCTTGGGATCGGGCATGATGGCGGAGACGACGGGGCTGGCCTCGGGCCCGACATGGAAGCCCAGGTCGCCGAGGCCGGCATGGAAGCGGCGTGCGTTGTCCATCAGCTGTTGGCGCAGCGCCGGGCGGTGGCGCAGCTGGTTCAGCGCCTCCGTCGCCGCCGCCACCACGGCCGGGGGCAGGGAGGCGGTGAACATGTAGGGCCGGCTGGCGACGCGCAGGATGTCGAAGCCGTCCATGTCGCTGACGCAGAAGCCGCCGATGCCGCCCAGGCTCTTGGAGAAGGTGCCGACGACGAAGTCGACTTCATCCTCGACGCCGGCGGCCTCGGCCAGGCCGCGCCCGGTGCGTCCCAGGACGCCCAGGGAATGGGCCTCGTCCACCACCAGGTAGGCGCCCCACTTGCGCTTGACCTCGACGAACTCGCGCAGGGGGGCGGTGTCGCCCATCATGGAATAGATGCCCTCGACGACGATGACCTTGTCGCCGGGGGTATCGGCCAGGCGGCGCAGGCGGTTGTCCAGGTCGTCGGGGTCGTTGTGGCGGAAGCGGGTGACCTGGGCGTGGCCCAGGCGGGATCCGTCATAGATGCTGGCGTGGCTGTCGGCGTCCAGGATCAGGTGGTCGTCTTTGCCGGCCAGGGCGGAGAGGATGCCCAGGTTGGCCTGGTAGCCGGTGGAGAACACCATGCAGTGCTGCCGGCCGTAGAAGTCGGCCAGGTGGCGTTCCAGCTGCCGGTGGCCGCCGTAGCTGCCGTTGGCCACGCGCGAGCCGGTGGTGCCGGCGCCCAGGCTGCGGGTCGCGGCGACGGCGGCGTCGATGACGTCGGGGTCGTAGGTCAGCCCCAGGTAGTTGTTGGTGCCCAGCAGCAGGATGCGCCGGCCGGCGATCACCCCCTCAGTGGGGGAGAGCACCCGGTCGAAGCTGACGTTGAAGGGATTGTAGCCGGTGGATTCCAGGCTCTCGAACTGCCCCATCAGCGGCGCGAACTTGTCGAAAAGAGCCATGGGTCAGCGGTTGCCCTTAAGGTCACGTGCCGTAGCGATAAGATCGCCGATGGTCTTCACCTCGGCGATCCGGTCCAGCGGGATGGAGATGTCGAGCGCGTCCTCGATCTCCATCACGAAATCCATGACCGCAACCGAATCCAGACCGAGGCCCTCGGTGATGTTCGTATCATCCGATAATTCGACGGGCCGTTCCAGAGAGGCACGGAGGGCGTCGAATACAAGCGACCGGATCTGTTCTTCTGAATTAGCCATGCTTCTATATTAGCTATGCCACCATCGCGGAGCCGCCATTCCGCCCTCTCGCAATTTAGCGAAGGCTTCATATATCCGCCGTAACCTTTATAGAAGGCTGTCGTCGGATTGTCATAGACATTAATGCAAGATGTCGTATGCCATATGCGAACAGTCGTTGCGATAGCGCCGGGGGAGTTAGTCGGCACCCGGCTGGATAGGGTAATCCCCTGACGAACCAAGCGCGGGATGGCGTAGAGCTTTGATCATCGAACGCTACCTGATTCGAGAAGTCGCGAAGCCGCTGGCGGCCGTGCTGGGCATCCTTGCGGCCCTGTTCGTGGGCTACAGCACCGCGGGCCTGCTGGCAGACGCGGTCAACGGCCTGTTGCCGACCGGCGCCATCGCTGAATTGGTCGGGCTCAAGCTCCTGATCTCGCTAGAGGTTCTGATTCCCATTTCGCTGTACGTCTCAGTGGTGATGGCGTTCGGCAAGCTCTACGGCGACTCCGAAATCACGGCCATGTTCGCCCTGCACGTGAGTCCCGGCATCGTGTTGCGCGCGCTGTTCATGCTGTCGGGCGGCCTGGCGGTGCTGGTGCTGGCGCTCTCCCTGTTCGTACGCCCCTGGGCCTATGAGAAGTCGCACGACATCACGTATCGCGCCCAGCTTTCCATGAACGTCGATGCCATGGAATCGGGCACCTTCTACCTCAACAAGCATGGTGGCCGGGTCATCTTCTTTCCCCGGCGGGAAGGCATCCGGGGCCCGGCGAAAGAGGTCTTCATCCAGATCCAGCATCCGACCACCACCGACATCATCATGGCGCAGAGCGCCCACGCACTGCCGCCGAAACGGGACGGCGGATCGAACGTGCAACTGGATGGTGCGCACGTCTATTTCCTGGGGCGTGACGACTCGACCCAGGACCGCATGATGGATGTGGGCAGCGTCACGCTGGACCCCGCCAACCACAACATCGCCCCGCAGGAATACAGCGCCACAGGCGTCAGCACCGCTCGCCTGGCCCGCTCCAGCGATCCTGCCGACATCGCGGAGTTCCAGTGGCGGCTGTCCACCTGCCTCTCCACCCTCCTGCTGGGCTTGCTGGGCATGCCCCTTAGCCGCGTCAATCCCCGGCAGGGGGGGCGCTACGCCAAGTTCGGCACCGCCATCCTGGTCTATTCCGGCTATTACCTGCTGTGCACGTCGGCCCGCACCTGGGTGCAGCATGGCTCCGTCGGCGCCATTCCCGGCATCTGGTGGGCGCCGGCGCTGCTGGCGGTGCTGCTGGTCGTGGCGCTGTACTGGCCGCAATGGAACGTGGAGTTCCGTGTCCGGGCCCTGGTCAAGCGGCTGTCGGGCAGCCTTGAGGTGCCGCGGGAACACACTGTCCGCCATGACCCAGTTTGATCGGTATATCGGCGGCGCGACACTGAAGGCTTTCCTGACGGTCGCCGGCGGAGTTGTGGCGCTGTTCAGCCTGCTGGAGTTCGTCGAACAGCTGAAGTCAGTGGGCGAGGGCCAATACCACGTGGTCAACGCCTTGGTCTACGTGCTGCTGACCAGCCCGTCGCGCCTTTTGCAGGTGGCGCCCGTTGCCATGCTGATCGGCACCCTGCTGGCCCTGGGCAGCCTGGGCAAGGGCTCGGAACTGACGGCCATGCGTGCCTTGTGCCTATCGGAAGTGCGCATCATCGGGTCGGTGCTCAAGCTGCTGCCGCCGGTCGTCCTCGTGCTGTTCCTGGTGGCCGAATTTGTCATTCCGCCAGCGCAACATTTGGCCCTGACCCTGCGGTCCGCCGCTTTGGCCGACTCGCCCCTGGCGGACAGCGGCGACAGCTTCTGGGCCGGCGGCGCGCGGCAATACCTGAACGTGCTGCGGATCGAGAGCAAGAACGTCCTGCGCGGTGTGAACGTCTACACCTTCTCCCAGGACGGCCGGCTGGAGACGTTTATCCATGCCGACCGCGCCGAAATCCAGGCGGAGGGGCCCTGGCAACTGCGCGACGTGACGCGCAAGACCGTGGACGCCAAGCAGATCCATACCGAGCATCTGGACAGCCTGTCCTGGGCATCCTTCCTGCCGGGCAAGCGCGTGCAGGACCTGATGCCGGTGCCGGAGAACATGTCGCCGACGGGCCTTTATCGCTATGTCCGCGAGATGGGGCGGCAGGGGCAGCACGCCGTGCGCTATGAACAGGAACTGTGGACCAAGCTCAGCCTGCCGCTGACCATGCTGGCCATGGCGCTGATCGCGGCGCCGTTCGTGTTCGGGCCGCCACGGTCCCAGTCCACAGGCCAGCAGATCACCATCGGCGCCGTGATCGGCATCGTCTTTTCCCTGACGCAGCAGATTTCCGATCGCCTGGACTTGCTGCTGAACCTCAGCCCGGCCGTGACGGCCCTGGGCCCGTCGCTGATCCTGATCGGGCTGGCGGCCTATCTTTTCTACCGGACGCATAGGACGCGCCCGGTACCGGCTATGCCGCCTGTCGCAAGCTCTTGAGGAAGCGGGCGGAGCGGGCGGCCTGGCGCGACAGCAGGACGGCCAGGATCAGGCTGAAGCCCAGCAGCTCGAACCAGAAATACAGCAGCGGCCGGCCTGCGGCGGCGGCGATGAAAATGCCCAGCGTGCGGTAGTTGGCCGACAGGATGGACCAGCGCCGCACCGCCGGGGCGAAGGCGGCCCGGTACGCCTCCCGAATCTTCGGCGCGCGGGCCGCGTCGGTTGCCAAGGCACGTGCCAGTTCGTCGTGAAAGCCCACGGTGACGCCCGTCGTCAGGTACTGCAGGTGCAGATACAGGCGGTAAAGCGCGCCCAGCACGCCCGGGCGGTGCGCCGCCGGGGTGTCCAGCTTGGCCAGCTCGGCGGACTTCCGTCCCCAGCCCCAGAAGTTGTAGCACTGACGCTGCATCTCATAGGCGGCGGACTGGACTGCGTGGGCCACGCCGGCGGCCACGATGACGATCCATACCCAGCCGCCGTGCTCCGCCGCCAGCGTCATGGCCAGGCCGACATAGACGGCAATGAAGGTGACGTAGTCGCAGATGCCGTCCAGGATCTTGCCGGTTTCCGACTGCGCGTTGGTCAGCCGGGCCAACTGGCCGTCGGCGCCATCCATGACGTGCCAGGCGATCATCAGGACGAAGGCCACCACCGTCCACGCCAGGGTCTGGTAACGGGTGTAGGCCACGCCGGCGGCGATGCCGAAGGCCATCCCGGCCAGGGATACCGCGTTCGGCGGTATCCCCAGGGCGGCGAACCTGGGGGTCAGCCAGCTTGAGATGGGATGGATGACGTACAGGTTGGTGACCTCCTCGATTTCGGAGGTCCGCTTGACCGGTTCGGTGGTTTGCATGGCTCAGAGCTGGCCGGCGTCCAGAAGCTTTTCGGCCTTCTCGAAGGCGGCCGGGTCGTCAACGTCGATCCAGAACCGGTCGCCGATGTCGTGGACGCAGGCCTTCTTCCACCCCGCCAGCACGTTCATGGCGCCCGAAATGCTGTCGTCGCCCTTGGCCTGGCTTTCCTCCAGCGCGGCGAACATGCCCGGCGTGCAGAGGAAGACGCCGGTGTCGAAGGCGTTGAAGTCACGGATCACCTTGCCGATGTGCACGATCCGACCGTCCACGCACTTCACGCGCGTGACGTCTTCCGGGTCGTTCAGCGGCCGTTCGATGTTGAAGTCGACGGCCAGGGTCACGGTATCCGACTCCGGCCGCAGCGCCATCAGGCCCTGGAAGATGCCGGGGTCCACCAGGTGATCGCACATGGTCAGCAGGAAGGGCTCCGTCAGCAGGGCCTTCGCCTTGTGGACCGAGACGCCGTTGGCCCGTTCCCATTCGTCGTTGACGACATGGGAGACGGCAACGCCCACCCGTGCCGCCAGCACATCCACGGCGGCCCGCAGCTCTTCGCCGCGATAGCCGCTGACCACCACGAATTCCGTGACGCCGGCGGCGCGCCCCCGCTCCATCACGCGTTCGATCAGGGGGCTGCCCTTGATGGGGATGAGCGGCTTGAGGAGGCCGCGCTCCCGCAGCCGGGTTCCTTGCCCGGCTGCGACGATGAGGCACTTCATTTGGCGACGGCGAGCTTCAGGGTGGTGCTGCGGATGAATGTC
>NZ_VITO01000041.1:0-13011 GCF_007828025.1 Nitrospirillum bahiense | reverse complement strand
GAACAGCGGCAGCATCAACGGTGGCCCGCAGGGCGTCTTCATCGACGGCAACGCCACGATGGGCACGCTGATGAACAGCGGCACCATCACCGCCGCGCAGAGCGCCGTCCAGGTGTCCGGCACGTTGGATACGCTGGTGAACAGCGGCGTCATCGCCAACGCCACCAGCGCCGTGAACGTCGCGGGCACGCTGGGCACGCTGATCAACCTGGCGGGCGGCACCATCAGCGGCGGCAACGCGTTGTACCTGACCGGGACGCTGGTCAACGGCTTCAGCAACAGCGGCGTGGTCCGGGGCACCATCGACAATGAGACCGCCGCCACCCTGACCATCAGCGGCGGTGCCACCGGCACCATCGGCACGCTGACCGGCCAGTCGGGCCAGGGCACCATCGTCAGCACGCTGGGCAACGTGGCCTTCACGTCCGGCAACCTGCTGCTCAACGACCGCATCCTCGCCACGGGCCATACCGTCATCAACAGCGGCGCCAGCCTGACGCTGGCCAGCATCGTCAGCATCACCGGCGCCTACACCCAGACGGCCGGCACGCTGGCGGTGACACCGGGCACCAGCGGCCTGGTCGCCAGCGACGTCGTGACCCTCAGCGGCGGCACCGTCCTGACCAGCCCGTCGGGTACCGGCAACTATCTGTCCGGCACCTACACGCTGGTTGCCGGGGCCGCCGGTTCATCCTTCGCCGGCGTCACGCTGGTTGGCGGCACCATCACCGGGCTCAGCACCGCCGGTGGCACGGTTGGCGGCACGATCCTGACGTTGGGCATCCAGAACGACTATGTCGGCACGGTGCTGGCCAGCATCGTCAACACCGGCACCATCACCCAGGGGGCGGGCGCGGTCTATGTCGCCGCCACGGGCAGCCTGGGCTCGCTCAGCAACAGCGGCACGCTGTTCAGCGCCATCGGCGTCGACGTGCTGGGCACCATCGGCACGCTGGTGAACAGCGGCACCGGCACGGTGAAGGGCACCAGCGCCAGCGGCGGCGGCCTATTTGTGGCGGCGGGCGGCTCCATCGGCACGCTGGTGAACAGCGGCCTGGTGGTGGGGACCATCGCCGCCGCCGGCCTGCTGGCCACCCTGGGCGCCCATATCGGGGAAGTGGACAACAGTCTGACGGGCACCATCGGCGCGCTGAGCGGCAACGCGGTGGGCATGAAGCTGTTGGGCGCCACCATCGGCGCGGTCAACAACGCCGGCCTGATCAGCGGCATCGGCAACGCGGCGGGCGTGTTCAACGCCGGCGTCATCACCGCCTTCACCAACAGCGGCACCATCGCCGACAGCGCCACCAACAACGGCGCCGTCTATGTCGCCGTGACCGGCTCGCTCATCGGCACCATCGGAACCCTGACCAACAGCGGCCTGATCACCAACAGCAGCGCCGGCGTCTCCTCCTCCATCGTCGCGTTGAACATCCTGGGCGGCACCGTCGGCACGGTGGTCAACAGCGGCACCATCAGCGGCAAGACGGCGGTACGCCTGGGCGGTGTCTCCAACGGCACGGTCAGCAGCAACGGCTACCTGGGCACCCTGGTCAACAGCGGCGTCATCGCCGGCACCATCAACGGCCGGGGCCTGAACCTGGCGGGCGGTGCCGGCACCTTTGGCACCTATACCGGCACCGCCGGCAGCATCGGGTACCTGACCAGCGCCTTCGCCGACGTGACCCTGTCCACCGGCGACATGCTGTGGAACGACAACGTCTCCGTCGCCAGCCACACCCTGCTGAACACCGGTGCCGATGTCCTGCTGAACACCATCATCAGCGTCACCGGCAACTACCGCCAGTCCGCCGGCACCCTGCGGCTGGCCAATGGCGCGGAGCTGGTGGTCAGCGGGGCGGCGGTGCTGTCCGGCGGGTCGCTGGTCGCCACCCTGTCGGCCTTGACCAACTATATCGCGGGGCAGGCGGGCGCCACCCTGGTGGCGGGTGGCGCCGGGTCCAGCTACAGCGGCGTCTCGGTCTCCAGCGGCGGGGTCTCGGGCCTGGCGGTTTCCGGCACCACCAGCGGCACCAACCTGGTGGCGCTCAGCGCCAACGATTATGTCGGGACCCTGCTGCCCACGCTGGACAACAGCGGCAGCATCGGCGGCATGCAGACCGCCCTGTTCGTGCGCAGCACGGGCAGCATCGGCACGGTCAGCAACAGCGGCACGCTGGCGGGTGTCGGCGCCGTCACCGGCTACGGCGCCTCCATCGCCGGCACGATCGGGACGCTGACCAACAGCGGCCTGATCAGCGGCGACGGCACCAACGGCGGCTATGGTCTGCTGAACCGCGGCACCATAGCCACGCTGATCAACACGGTGGGCGGCACCTTCGCCGCCCTGGCCGGCACGGTAGGCTACGGCCTGATCAACCAGAGCATCCTGAACACCGTCGTCAACTATGGCCTCATGACCGGCCACGACGGCGGCCTGCAGAACACGGGCACCATCCAGCTGCTGGACAATACGGCCGGCGGCACCATCCGGTCCAACAGCGCCAATGCGCAGCAGGGCCTGCGCAACGACGGCACCATCGTCACGCTGCTGAACGATGGCCTGATCGGCAACAACTACGGCCTGTTCCAGGCGGCGGGCACGATCCAGACGCTGCTGAACAACGGCACCATCGTGGCCAACGCCAGCGGCGTTTACATGAGCGCCGCCATCGGGACCATCAGCAACAGCGGCACCATCGCCGCGTCGCACAAGGCCATCGTGGCCAATGCCGCCCTGACGGCGCTGCTGAACAGCGGCACCCTCAGTGGCACGCAGGCCCTGGCCATTGGCGTCGGCGGCCAGGTGGGCACGATCAGCAACACCGGTGTCATCCAAGGCAACATCGTCAACAGCGGCACCGTCGGCCTGACTATCGGCGGCGGCACCGGCGGCACCATCGGCACCCTGACGGGCTCATCCGGCCAGGGCACGATCACCAACACCGCTGGGAACCTGGTGTTCAGCGGCGGCGCGCTGGCGCTGAACGACGCCCTCAACGTCGGCACCCACACCGTCATCAACAGCGCCAGCCTGACGCTGGACAGTGTCATCAGCATCGCCGGCCACAACAGCCTGGTCGGGTCGGCGGTGACGCTGTTCGGCGGCAACTTCGTCCAGAACGGCGGGACGCTGAACATCAGGGCGGGGGCGGGCCAGTTGTTCGCCCCCGGTTCGGTCAGCATCAGCAGTGGCCGGATCAACGTCATCCTGAACGACCAGGCCAACTACCTGGCCGGGGACAAGTTCACCCTGGTGCAGAGCGAAAGCTCCAGCATCAGCTTCACCGCCCCCGTCAACTGGGTGGGCGCCCACGACACCATGGCCCAAGGGGCGGCCTTCGCCACCACCCTGCTGGGCTGGGCCAGCACGCTGTCCGGTTCCGGCGAGTATTTCGCGTACGTGGCGTACAATGCCAACGACTACATCGGCGGGTCGATCGCCAGTGTTTCCAACACGGGCAGCATCGGCTTCAACACCGCCGTCTATGTCGCCTCAACCGGCACACTGGGAACGCTGACCAACAGCGGCACGCTGGGGGCCACCGTCGGCATTCTGAACCACGGCACCATCGGGTCCATCCAGAACGATGGCCTCATCCATAGCGCCACCACCGCCATCCAGGGCGACGGCAGCTACGGGACCCTGTCCAACAGCGGCACCATCTTCAGCAGCGTCATCGGCCTGTCACTGGCCGGGCATATGGACGTGCTGGCCAACAGCGGGCTGTTCACCATTGGTCCGGACGGCTTCCAGGTGGTCTACGTCGGCGGCACGCTGGGGACCCTGGCCAACAGCGGCCGGCTGGCGGTCGGCACGGCCAGCCAGCAGGCGGTGTACATCAGCGCCACGGGCAGCCTGGGGACGCTGGTCAACAGCGGCACCATCGCCGGCGACATCACCAACGACAGCGCCCATGCCCTGATCCTCCAGGGCGGCAGCGACACCACCGTTGGTACCCTGGCCGGCGCGACCGGCATGGGCACCCTCACCAGCACCCTGGCCAACGTGACCCTGGCCTCGGGCAATTTGGCGCTGAATGACGCCGTCACCGTCACCGGCCACACCCTGGTGAACAGCGGCGCGTCGGTGCGGTTGGACAGCATCGTCACCGTGACGGGCGACTACAGCCAGTCGGCCGGCGGGCTGACCGTGGCGGCGGGCGCCAGCCGCCTGGTGGTGACCGGCGCGGCCAGCCTCTCCGGCGGCTCCGTCGTCGCCAGCCTGTCCAGCACCGCCAACTATCTGGTGGGGGCCACCGTCGCCACCCTGGTGACGGGCAATGCCAGTTCCGACTTCAGCGGCGTCAATCCGCTGGTCGATGGCCCGACCCTGTCCTTGCGGACCGGCACGCTCGGCGGAGGCGGCACCATCAGCCTGCTGGCCACGGCCATCAGCGACTATGTCGGCGGCACCCTGGCCACGCTCACCAACTCGGGCAGCCTGGGCAGCGGCGTTCCGATCTATGTCGCGACCAGCGGCCACGTCGGCACCGTCATCAACAGCGGCACGCTGGCCGGCAGCAATCCGCTGGACAACGAAGGCGCCATCGACACGCTGCTCAACGCGGCCTCGGGCACCATTGCCGGCAATTTCCAGGGGGTGATCAACAACGGCACCGTCGGCAACCTGACCAATTACGGCCTCATCAGCTCCACCAGCCTGCCCGCCGTGACGAACTACGGCAGCGTCGGCACCCTCACCAATTGGGGCAGCATCCAGCACGGCGTCAGCAGCAGCGGCACCATCGGCTTCCTCAACAACGGCTTGCTGATCCAGGGTGGGATCAGCGATGGCGGCAGCATCGGCACCCTGCAAAACAGCGGAACCATTGCCGATGGCGTGCAGGTCAACGGCACGCTGGCCCTGCTGACCAACAGCGGGACCTTGGCTGGCGGCTCCACCGCCATTTACATTGGCAGTGGCGGCACGCTGGGTGGCCTGGTCAACAGCGGCACGGTGCAGGGCAACATCGTCAACGCCGGCACCCGGCCGCTGACCATCAGCGGCGGCACCAACACCGGCCAGGCGGGCCTGCTGACGGGCGCGACCCTGACCAACGCCGGCACCATCACCAGCACCGGCGCCAACCTGGTGTTCGCCGGCGGCTACCTGGCGCTGAACGACCAGATCGACGTCGGCGGCCAGACGGTGGTCAACAGCGGCGCCGGGCTGACCCTGGGGACGCACATCGCCATCACCGGCAATTATACACAGACAGGGGGCGGCCTGATCCTGACGCCGGGTACGGGCCTCTTGTCCGTCAGCGGCGTCGCCAGCATCAGCGGCGGCAATGTGGTGGCCCTGCTGGACGCAGGCAGCAACTATCTGGTTGGCACCATTGCCGGCACCCTGGCGCAGGGCGGGGCGGGGTCCGACTACACCGGTGTCACCGTCGGTTCCACCATCGGCAACCTGGTCCTGGCCGGTACCACGGCCACCGTCGGTGGCGCCGTCGACCTGTTGCTGAACCCGCTCAGCGACTATGTCGGCGGCACCCTGGCCACGCTGAGCAACACCAGCACCATCAGCGGCGTCACCATCCCCGTCAATGTCGCCAGCAGCGGCCAGGTCGGCACGCTGACCAACAGCGCCCTGCTGTCGGGCCGGCTCTACGGCATCCTGAACCAGGGCACTATCGGCCAGCTTCAGAACAGCGGCACGGCCACCGGCAGCATCGGCCTTTACAACCTGGGCAGCATCGGCACGGTGCTGAACACCGGCGCCTTGCTGGACGCCCCCGCGCCCCAGGCGGGTGGGGTGAACAACGGCGGCACCATCGCCGCCCTGATCAACCAGGGCGTCATCAGCGGCGCCCCCTACGGCATCTACAACTCCCGCACCATCGGTACCCTGGCCAACAGCGGCACGATCAGCGGCCGTACCGCCCTGTTCAATCGCGTTTCCGGCACCCTGGGCACCATCAGCAATAGTGGGCTGATCGCGGGCAACATCGTCAACCTGGCGGCCCAGGATCTGGTCTTCACCGGGGGCCTGGGCGGCACGATCGGCACCTTGGCCGGCGCCACCCTGGGTACCTTGGGGACCCTCAGCAACACGCTGGGCAACGTGGTGTTCTCGGCCGGCAGTCTGCTGCTGAACGACACCCTCAATGTCTCCGGCCACACGGTGGTGAACAGCGGTGCTGCCCTGACCCTGGCCAGCGTCATCGGCATCACCGGCGCCTACAGCCAGGCGGCCGGCACGCTGGTGGTAGGCAATGGCGCGCAGCTGGCGGTCGGCGGCGTGGCCAGCATCACCGGCGGCACGGTCCTGGCCAGCCTGTCCGGCACCGGCATCTACCTGGCGGGGAACGCCACCACCCTGGTGAGCGGCACCACCGGGTCCAGCTACCTCGGCGCCACCGTCCAGGCCACCGGCGCCACCGGCCTTGCCAGCGCCGGCACTGTTGGCGGCCCCAGCCTGTTGCTGGCCTTCGGCAGCGACTATGTCGGCGCCGGCCTGGCCACCCTGGCCAACACCATCGCCATCAGCGGCGTCACCCAAGCCCTGCACGTGGCGGCGGGCGGCAGCATCGGCACGCTGCTCAACAGCGGCACGCTCAGCGGCACCAATGCCGCGCTCTACATCGCCGGCACCGTCGGCCTGGTGGCCAACACCGGCCTGATCCAGGGCGATATCGTCAACGGCGGCGGCACCCTTACCGTCACCGGTGGCGGCTTCGGCACCCTCGGCACCCTGACCGGCCAGTTTGGGCTGGGCAGCATCACCAACACCGGCGGCGACCTGGTCTTCGCCGGCGGCAACCTGGTGCTGAACGACGCCATCAACGCCAGCGGCCATACGGTGGTGAACAGCGGCGCCTCCCTGACGCTGCCCGGCAGCGTCAGCATCACCGGCGGCTATCGCCAGACGGGCGGTACCCTGGCGCTGAACGCCGGCACCAACCCGCTGACGGTCAGTGGTGCGGCCAGCATCGGCGGCGGCACGGTCCTGGGCCTCGTGGACGCCGGCGGCAATTACCTGGTGGGGACGTCCTACACCCTGGTGCGGGGCGGGGCGGGTTCCAGTTACGTCGGGGCCATGGTCACCGACACCGTGGGCGGCCTGGCTACCGGCGGCCTCACCGCCGGCCAGACCCTGCTGATGACCATCGCCAACGACTATGCCGGCGGCACCCTGGCCACGCTCAGCAATACCGGCACCCTCAGCGTCGGGACTGGCATGTTCGTGGCAGCCACGGGCAGCGTCGGCACCCTGGTCAACGCCGGCACGATCAACGGCACCTGGGGCATCCACAACATGGGCAGCGTGGGCACGCTGCTGAACAGCGCGCTGATCAGCGTGGCCGGCACCGGCATCCTCAACAATGCCGCCGTCGGCCTGCTGGTCAACAGCGGCACGCTGCTGGCCGACGGCACCAACGGCCTTTACAACGGCGGCAGCATCGGCACGCTGGTCAACAGCGGCCGCCTGGTGAGTTCCCAGATCTCGGCCGGCTCGGGCACGCCCGCCGCGGTGGGGAACCAGGGCACCATCGGCGTGCTGTCCAACAGCGGCGTGATCAGCGGCCCCGTCGCCCTGGTCAACGCCGGTACCATCGGCCTGCTGGACAACAGCGGCACCATCGCCGGCGACATCCAGAACACCGGCGGCATCGACCTCACCATCGCCGGCGGCAGCGCCGGGGCGGTGGGCACGCTCACCGGCTATACCGGCGTCGGCACCTTGACCAGCAGTGGCGCCAACGTGGTGCTGGCGTCGGGCAGCCTGTTGCTGAACGACCGGGTGGACGTGGGCGGCGGCACGCTGGTCAACAGCGGCGCCTCGGTCCGGCTCGATACCCTGATCAGCGTCACCGGCACCTACAGCCAGAGCGCCGGCACCCTGGCGCTGTCCTCCGGCGCCGGCCAGCTGTCGGTCAGCGGGGCGGCCCTGATGATCGGCGGCACGGTGGCGCTGGCCGGTGTCGTCAGTACCGACAACGTGCTGGCGGGCGGCGGTGGTTTGGTCGTGGCGGGCGGCGCGGGGTCGACCTTCACCGGCCTGACCTATGCTTCGCCCGTCAGCGGCCTGGAACTCACGGGCAGCGTGGGCGGCGACAGCCTCTACCTGCTGACCCTCAACGACTACCTGGGCGGCGTCCAGGGCAGCCTGGTCAACACCGGGACCCTCAGCGCCGGCAACGCCGTCTATGTCGCGGCCAGCGGCAGCGTGGGGACCTTGACCAACGCCGGTACCCTGCAGGGCACCATCGCGGCGGTGAACAACCTGGGCAGCATCGGCACCCTGGTGAACCAGGGGATGCTGTCGGGCGCCACCGCGTTCAGCAACGCCGCCACGGCCACGCTGGGCACCCTGGTCAACAGCGGCACCATCAGCGGCAACATCGTCAACCTCTCGGCCCGCGACCTGGTGCTGATGGGCGGCGACACCGTCGCCGGCACCCTGAGGGGCGGCAGCATCGGCAATACGGCGTCCAACCTGGTGTTCGCCGGCGGCCAGCTGGCGCTGGGCGATGCCGTCGACGTCGGCGGCCACACGGTGGTCAACAGCGGCGCCACCCTGCGCCTGGATACGGCGGTCAGCATCACCGGCGCCTACAGCCAGACGGGCGGCACGCTGGCCCTGGGCACGCTGGGTGAACTGGTGGCCACCGGGGCCGCCAGCATCAGCGGTGGCCTGGTGCAGGTCAGCCTGTCCAGCGCCGGCAACTACCTGGCCAGCAGCCTGACCACGGTGGTGGCCGGCGGCGCGGGCTCCAGCTACGCCGGTGCCACCATCACGGCGGCCGGCACTATCGCCGGCCTGGGCCTGGCCACCAGCATCATGGGCGACAACCTGGTGCTGGCCATCGCTAACGACTACATCGGCGGCACGCTGGCGACGCTGACCAACAGCGGCCTGCTGGCGGCCAGCACGGCGGTCTATGTCGCCAGCGGCGGTTCCCTGGGCACCCTGGTCAACAGCGGCGTGATCCAGGGCAATATCGTCAACGCCTCGGCCAACGCCCTCACCATCGCCGGCGGAATTGGCACCCTGGCTGGAACGCTGGCGGGCGCCGGCGGCAGTATCGGTACCATTACCAGTACGCTCGCCAACGTGGTGTTCGCCAGCGGCACAACTCGCCTGGACGACCAGGTCAACGTCGGCAGCGGCACTGTGCTGAACGACAGCGGCGCCACCCTGTGGGTGGGCGCCCCCATCACCATCACCGGCAACTACAGCCAGGCGGCGTCCGCCAACAGCGCCCTCAGCATCAGCGCCGGCGGCGGCCTGGTGGTCACGGGGACGGCCACCATCACCTCCGGCAGCGTCCAGGCCGGCGGCTACAGCGTCACGGGCAACTATCTGGCCGGCGGCAGCATCACCACGCTGGTCAGTGGCGGGGCGGGTTCCCGCTACGCCGCCACCCTGGTGGGCGCCGGCGTCAGCGGGCTGGAGGTCGGCGGCAGCGTGATGGGCAACGCCCTGCTGGCCACCATCGGCAACGACTATGTCGGCGGCACCCTCGCCACCCTGGTCAACAGCAGCAGCATCAACGGCGGCGTCACGGCGGTGTACGTGGCCGGCACGGGCAGCATCGGCTCCCTGATCAATAGCGGCCTGCTGGCCGGCAGCGCCCGCGGCATCCGCAACCTGGGCATCGTCGGCACGCTGGCCAACAGCGGCACGATAGTCGGCTTGCTGGACAGCGGCGCCATCGGCCTGCTCAGCAACACAGGCACGCTGTCCGGCGCCACCGCCCTGTCCATCGCCGGTGGCGGCACGCTGGGCATGATCGCCAACAGCGGCCTGATCAGCGGCAACATCGTCAACGCCAGCGCCAACGCCCTGACCATCACCGGTGGCAGCGGCACCCTGGTGGGGACCTTCACGGGCGGGACGATCGCCAGCGCCCTGGCCAACGTGGTGCTCGCCTCCGGCAACCTGGTGCTGAACGACCAGGTCACGGGCACGCTGGTGAACCGTGGCGCGTCGGTGCAGCTGACCAGCATCGTCAATGTGACGGGCGCCTACAGCCAGTCGGCCGGCACGCTGGGCCTTGCCAGCGGTGCGCAGCTGGTGGCCAGCGGGACGGCCAGCCTGACGGGCGGCACGGTGGTCGCCACCCTGTCGTCCACGGCCAACCACCTGGCGGGCCAGGTCGGCCTCACCCTGGTGGCCGGTGGTGCGGGGTCCAGCTACACCGGCGTCAGTGTCACCACCAGCGGCGTCACGGGCCTCAGCATGGCCGGCACCACCAGCGGCACAGACCTGGTGCTGGTGGGCCTGAACGACTACATCGGCGGCACCCTCGCCAGCATCGCCAACACCGGTACGCTCAGCGCCGCCACCGCCGTCTACATTGCCGGCACCGGCAGCCTGGGGACCCTGGCCAACAGCGGTGTCATCGCCGGCAACATCACCAACCTGGGCACCGCCGGCCTGACCATCACCGGCGGCACGGCCGGCACGGTGGGCACGCTGACCGGCCTGTCGGGCATGGGCATCATCACCAGCGGCACCGCCGACGTGGTGTTCGCGTCCGGCGCCCTGGCGCTGAACGACAGCGTGAATGTCGGCAGCCATACGGTAGTGAACAGCGGGGCCAGCCTGATCCTGGCCGGCACCATCGGGGTCACCGGTGCCTATAGCCAGACGGGCGGCAGCCTGCTGATCGACCCGGCCACGGCGCAGTTGGTGGTCAGCAATGCCGCCAGCATCACGGGCGGCACGGTGCGGGCCAGCCTGTCGGGCGCCAGCAACTACCTGGCGGGCAGCGCCTACACCCTGGTGCAGGGCGGTGCGGGGTCCGATTACACCGGCGCCACCATCGCCGTGACGGGCCTTCAGGGCCTGGGCGGCACCGCCTCCATCGCCACGGTGGGCGGCGGCCTCGACCTGCTGCTGGCGGTCACCACCGATTATGTCGGCGGCACGCTGGGGACGCTGTCCAACACCGGCACCTTGAGCGGCGCCACGCCGGTCTATATCGCCAGCAGCGGCACGCTGGGCACCCTGGTCAACAGCGGCTTGATCCAGGGCAACATCATCAACGCCAGCGCCAACGCCCTGACCATCCAGGGCGGCAGCGGCACCCTGGTGGGCACGCTGACCGGCGGCGGCATCGCCAGCACTCTCGCCAATGTGGTGCTGGCGTCGGGCAACCTGGTGCTGAACGACCAGGTCACCGTCACCGGCCACACCTTGGTCAACGTCGGGGCCAGCGTGCTGCTGAACACCATCGTCGGTGTCAGCGGCGGCTACAGCCAATCGGCGGGCACGCTGGCGTTGGCCTATGGCGGCGGCCAGCTGTCGGTGACCGGGGCCGCCGTGCTGACGGGCGGCACCATCGCCATTAGCGGCGCGCCCGGCACCCTCAACTCGGCAGCGGGCAACCTGCTGGCGGGCCAGGGCGGCACCGCGGCCGTGACCGGGGGGGTGGGGTCCAGCTACACCGGCCTCAGCTACGCCTCCGGTGTCACGGGGCTGGAGCTGACGGGCAGCGTCGGTGGCACCAGCCTCTACCTGGTGGGGCTGAACGACTATGCCGGCGGCACGCTGGGCACCCTGGCGAACAGCGGCACCGTCAGCGCCGGCAACGCCGTCTATGTGGCGGCGACGGGCGGCATCGGTACCCTCTCCAACAGCGGCACGCTGGCGGGCACGCTCAGCGGCGTGCGCAACAGCGGTTCCATCGGCACCCTGCTCAACCAGGGCCTGATCGCCGGCGCCACCGCGCTGTACAACGCAGCCGGCGCCACCCTGGGCACGGTGACCAACAGCGGCACCCTTCGTGGCAACATCGTCAACCTGTCCTCCGGCGACCTGGTCATCGTGGGCGACGGCACGCTGGCGGGCGGCAGCATCACGAACGCGGCCAGCAACCTGGTGTTCGCCGGGGGAAGCCAGGTGGTGGGCGACGTCATCAATGTGGCCAGCCACACGGTGGTGAACAGCGGCGCCACCCTGACGCTGGCCAGCACGCTCAGCATCACCGGCAACTACAGCCAGGCCAGCGGCACGCTGGCGCTGGGCACGCTGTCGGCGGTGGTCAGCGGTATCGCCAGCATCAGCGGCGGCATGATCACCACGGCCCAGCTGGATGCCGGCGGCAACTACGTGGCGGGGGGCGCCGCCGGCACACTGGTGCAGGGCGGGGCAGGGTCCGGCTACAGCGGGGTCAGCGTCACCTCGGCCATCACCGGCCTGGCCGCCGCCACCCGCGTGGCCACCATCGGGTCCAGCGTGGACCTGCTGATCGCCGTGGCCAACGACTATGTCGGCGGCACTCTTACCACCCTAAACAATACCGGCACGATCAGCGGCGTCACCACGGCGGCCTACATCGGGACCCTGGGCAGTGTGGGCACCCTGGCCAACAGCGGCGTGCTGCAGGGCACGCAGTATGGCATGCGCAACCTGGGCCGGGTGGCGCTGGTCAGCAACAGCGGCACGATCGACGGCCGGGTGGGCCTGTACAACCAGGGCAGCATCGGCACGGTGGTCAACACCGGCGCCCTGATCGACGCACCGTCGGTGGCGGCGGCCGGCCTGAACAATGCCGGGACCATCGGAAGCATCCTGAACCAGGGGCTGATCAGCGGCACGGCCTATGGCCTATACAACAGCGCCACCCTGGGCGCGGTCAGCAACAGCGGCACCATCACCGGCCAGGTGGCGGTGTGGAACAGCGGCACCATCGGCGGGCTGGCCAACAGCGGCCTCATCACCGGCGTTACGGCGATCCACACCAGCGGCACGCTGGGGACGATCGCCAATAGCGGCACCATCGCGGGCAGCATTGTGAACACCAGCGCCAACGCCCTGGTGTTCACGGGCGGCAGCGGCGCCACCGTGGGCAGCCTGACGGGCCAAAATGGTGCCATCGGCACCCTCACCAGCACCGGCGCCAACGTCATCCTGGCCAGCGGCAACCTGGTGCTGAACGACCAGGTGACCGTGGGCAGTGGCACGCTGGTGAACAGCGGCGCCAACGTGCTGCTGACCAACGCCATCAGCGTGACGGGCAACTACAGCCAGTCGGCCGGCACCCTGGCCATGGG
>NZ_VITO01000040.1:0-13591 GCF_007828025.1 Nitrospirillum bahiense | reverse complement strand
CTGCCGGACCTGCGTCTGGCCTGGGTGCACGACTATCTGAACGGCCCGATCGCCACCACCAGCGTCCTGGCCGGCACCAGTTTCGTCAGCAGCATTGGCCGCACCGCCGCCGACGGCCTGGGCATCGGCGTGGGGGCTACCCTGGACCAGGGCGATGGCTTCAAACTGCGGCTGGAATACTCTGGCGAGCTGCGCCGCGATTACCAGAGCCACGCCGGGGTTCTGCGCGCCACCTTCGACTTCTGAGGGGGCGATTCCACCGGTTCCCTGCCAAGTCCCGCCAGCCGCCAGCGGCGGGGCAGGGGGCCGCCGGCCGGATGTGTGGACGGGCTTAATCCCGCTAGCCCGCACCATACGTCCGGCCGGGTCTGGCCGGTCCGCGACGGTTCTCCACCAGGGCCATGTGCGGCTATAACCTCTCCGCGGGCCTGGATGGCGCGCATGCAAGAGGGGAGCTTTTCGAATGATCGAACGCATCGGCAAGGCGCAACGCTGGAGCGACGCCGTGGCCGTGAACGGCCTGGTGTTTCTGGCCGGCCATGTCGCGGATAAGACGCGCGGCCAGTCCGTCGCGGCGCAGACCGAGGAGGTGCTGGCCCAGATGGACGAGACCCTAGCCAAGGCCGGCATCACCAAAGCCAACCTGGTCAGCGTCACCATCTACCTCGCCGACATGGCCGGCTTCGACGAGATGAATTCGGTTTGGGACCGCTGGGTGGATTCCGACAATCCGCCAGCCCGGGCGACGGTCGAATCACGCCTGGCCTATCCCGATTTCGCCATCGAGATGACCGCCATCGCGGCGCGGTAATTTCCATGGGCGCCGGCCGGGACGGCCAAGGATTAGCTGCGGCATTTCCCGGCCGCGCCCGCTACACTCCCGCCCGATTTGGCCCGCCCGATATGGGTCGGCGGCGGCGGTAGAGGGTGCCTATGGTGTGGGATGAACGGCGGGACGATCGGCGGGGGCAGACCAGCGACACGCGCCAGCCGGCGGATATCGACTACGCCCGGGTCATCCACTCGGCCAGCTTCCGGCGGCTGCAGGGCAAGACCCAGATCCTGAATTTGGGCGACAGCGACTTCTACCGCACTCGCCTGACCCACTCGCTGGAGGTGGCGCAGATCGCCGGCGGCATCGTGCGCCAGTTCCAGCACCAGTTCACTGATCACCCCGCCCATCCGCATCTGCCGGATATCGCCCGCATCCAGGCCATCGGCTGCACCCACGATCTGGGCCACCCGCCCTTCGGCCATGGCGGGGAGGTGGCGCTGAACTACTGCATGCGCGACCACGGCGGTTTCGAAGGCAACGGCCAGACGCTGCGCGTCCTATCCCGGCTGGAGAAGTTCCCCGAGGGGGCCGGCGCCAACCTGACGCGCCGCACCCTTCTGGGTGTGCTGAAATACCCCGTGGCCTACCGTGAGGCCGCCAATCCCGCGGTGCGGCCAAGTCTGGACGCCAGGGCCACCACCATCTGCATCATTGACCGCAAGGCGTCCAAGCCGCCCAAATGCTTTATGGACAGCGAGGCGGATGTGGTCGATTGGATCCTGGCGCCCCTGAGCCCGGCTGACCGGGACGCCTTCCGCGCCTATGTCCGCCAGGACGGCAGGCATCACAAGCCCCTGCACAAATCCTTCGACTGCAGCATCATGGACCTGGCCGACGACATCGGTTTCGGCGTGCATGATCTGGAAGACGCGCTGGCCCTGCGGCTGATGGGGCGGGATGACTTCACCACCCGCGTGCCCCGCGAACGGTGCGCCGCCTTCCTGGACACGCTGCGCGGCCCTTATGCCGAGGAATTCGGCGGCGATGCCTACGCGGCCTTCGTCGACAGGCTGTTCGGGGAGGAGGACCAGCGCAAGCTGTTCATCGGCCGCATGGTCCACTACCTGATCGCCAGCTGCCATATCGACACGCGGGAGGCCTTTCAGGAACCGCTGATCCGCTATCGCGCCGCCATGGATGATCGCGCGCGGGGCTTCCTGGACGCGCTGAAGCAGGCGGTGATGGACATCGTCATTCTGAGCCCTGCCGTGCAGCAGCTGGAGTTCAAGGGCCAGAAGATGGTGGTGTCGGTGTTCGAGGCCATGGCGTCCGAGCCCGCGAACTTCCTGCCGCGCGAGGTCTATGCCCGCTATCGGCAGGAAGGGGACAGCCCGCGGGTCATCTGCGACCACATTTCCGGCATGACCGACAGCTTCCTGATGAAAACCTACGACCGGCTTTTCAGCCCGCACATGGGTTCCGTCTTCGACCAGTTGTGAGGGGGCCCGGGGGCAGACGTCAGCGCTGCGGCGGATCCGCCACCGGCCCTGTCGGTTCATTGGGAAGGGGCGGAGCCTCCGCAGGGGTTGTGGGGGCGTTGGTCGGTCCCGGCGCCGCTTCGCGTGCCACCGTCGGTTCCGGCCGCTTGGCGGCCGGGGCAGCGCCGGGAGCGGGCTTGGCCGCCTCGGCCCGAGGCGCGGGGGCGCGGCCATGTTCCTCCGCGGCCGGCTTGGGCGCCTCCTGCGGGTGGGCGTCGTCGCCCGTGTTCAGGATGACGGGCAGGCCGTCGCGGCCGCCGATGATGATGGTCTTGGCGTTGGGGGAAGTGGCAAAGGCGCTGGTCGCCTCGATGCCGCGCAGGCGCAAGTATTCCGGGGTGATGGTATTGGCCACCGTCGCCTGGAAGTCGCGGATGCCCTCGGCCTCGATGCGCTTGCGGTCGCGTTCCTTGGCCTCGCGCGCCAGGCGGAAGTCGTACTCCTGCATAATCTGCTGCTGTTCGGCCTTGCGCTCGATGGCGGCGCGCACGCTGTCCGGCAGGGTGACGCTGGAGATCAGGATGTCCTCCACCCGCACCAGGGCCGGGCCGTGGCCGCTGGCCATCTGTTCCTCCAGCGTCAGGGTATCGGGCGCGGTCTCCCGCGTGGGCAGGGGGAATTCCTCGCGGTCCCGCTTCAGCAGATAGGCTTGAATCTCCGCACGGTTCAGGGAGTAGAACTCCTCCGGGCTGTGCTGCGAGACGAATTCGTAGAGCAGCGAGGCGATCTTGGGCCGCACCAGCGTGTCGGCGTAGTCGGGACCCGCCAGCTTGTGCACCAGGCCGGCGGCGTGGGGATTGATGCGGAAGCGCACCGACATCTCCACCTCCATGGTCAGGCCATTGGCCGCCACGGCGGGATAGGTGCGCGTCAGGGTCTGCAGCCGGCTGTCGTAGATGTAGATCTGGTCCCAAGGGGCGATGACGTGCGTCCCTTCCTCCAGCACATGGTCGGTGACGGTGCCGTTGCCGAAGCGATGCCACAGCACGCCGACGGATCCGGCGGGCACGGCGACGACCACCGCCGGGGCGAGCGCCAGGGCGGCCAGCAGCAACAGCAGACCCGCGGCATAGAGCGACAGGCTGTTGGCGTCAGCCCAGCGTTTCAGCCGCTGACGTAAGGAATGCGGGGCGGGCTTGGCCCCGGGTTCGGCCATGGTCATCGTTCGGTCGGCGTCCGCAGCTGGTCACGCACCCGCGAACTCTGTCGGCCCACCGCCTGGATCAGGAAGTTCAGCAGGGGCGTCAGGATCAAGGCCAGCAGGAAATGGCCCATGAAGCCGATGGTGGTGTTGCGGCCCATGACACCACAGAGGATGCATGCCAGCAGGTAGATGACGATGACGGTCAAGGGCATGAGGTGCGCATTCCCGTGCGAGTGGGCCCGTGCAAGTGGGCCCGTGCGAGTGGGCCCGTGCAAGTGGTGGGCCTTGGAATGGGATGGCTGACGCCGGCCCCATTCCAAGGGTACCACAATTCAAACGCGATCAGGCGACCGCCGCAGCCGCCTGCGCCGACTTTCCACGCACCTCGTTGAACTTCTCCTTGAAGAAGTCCGTGACCTTGGCCGGGTCAAAGGTGAGGAAGGTGCCGCCGGAGGCGAAGTGCTGCGCGAACACCTTGCCCAGGGCGTAGGTGAAGGCCGCGTTGAAGGCCGGCTGGGTCAGCAGGCCCAGGACCGGGCCAACCAGCGGGATGGCCTTCAGCGTGTGGCGGAAGGCGAAGGAGCCCAGCAGGCTGCCGCCCAGCGTCGCCGGGGCGACGGTGGCCAGCAGGGTGCCGATGGCGGCCTTGCCGATGTCGCCGCGGAAATCCACGCTGTAGTGCTTGGCCAGTTCGCGCAGCAGGTTCAGCTGCACGCCGGCCAGCACCGCGTCATCCAGCAGCACGACCGGGATGACGGCCGAGCCGGCCGCCAACAGGACGTGGGTGCGGATGATGTGGCGGACGGCAACGTCATCCGCCACCGCCACGGCCGCGTGGGTCGTGTCGGCGGCGACCGCGTCGGCCGGGGCTTCCGTGGTGGTGGCCGTGGGGGACACGGCCTCGGGGCCGGCCGCCGCGGCCTCTTCTGGGGTTATTTCTTTCTTCGTGACCATGATCTCACGCTCCAAAGAAGACGTTGAGGGGGGACCGGTCCGGACCACGGGTCCGGCTTGTTCCATCCCGGAAGGGACGGCCCGATGTGACTGGCCGCCGGCAAGGGCCGGCAGCCCGACGATATGGGCTAACCAATAACGGGCTCATGACAGCGGTTCCCCGGTTGAGGAAGCCGCCAATGCGTTCTTTAAAAATAGACTGTGAATAAGGCGGACGTAATCGTCGGGATTTTCCTGAATGAAAAAATGACCTCCTTTCATCGTTTGCCGTTGGAAGCTGTGGGCCTGGACCGTTTCCCAGGCCGCGACCTCATCCACGGTGACAGTCGTGTCGGCGTCGCCGGCCAGGGCCACCAGATCCAGGGGCAGGGGGGCGGGGGCGGCCACCCGATAGCTGTCGGACAAAGTAAAGTCCGCCCGCAGCAGGGGACGCATCAGGTCCATCAGGTCCCGGTCCGCCAGCACTTCGGGCGGTGTGCCGCCCAGGTGCCGCAGTTCCTGATCCAGGCCGGCGTCGTCCAGCTCCCACACCGGCGGGCGGTTGGGGGGCAGGTGGGGCGCCCGGCGGCCGGAGACCACCAGGCCCAGGGGCGGCCGTCCCTCGCGCGTCAAGGCCTCGGCCACCGCGTGGGCGATGGCGGCGCCCAGGGAATGGCCGGCCAGGACCAGGGGGCGCCGGGGCAGTGCCTTCAGCGTCGCCACGATGGGCGGCACCACCTGGTCCATGCGGGTGGCGGCCGGTTCCTGCCAGCGGCCGGGCCGGCCGGGCAGCAGCACGCCCCAGACGTCCAGGCCCGGCGGCACGCCCTTGGCCAGAAAATTCAGCGCGTTCAAGCCGCCGCCGCCATAGGGGAAGGCGACGATGGTACCAATAGGGTTCGTGCCCCGGATCAAGGGGTGCAGCCAACTCATGCCTGGGCCTCCGTCGGTTCGGCCGGGCCGGGTTCAAGCGGCAGGGGATGCACCAGGCGCAGGCGCCCTTCGGACATTTGATAGACGCGGTCGGCCAGGTCGAACCAGCGCTCGTCATGGGTGACGCAGATGACCACCTTGCCCTGCGCCTTCAATTCCGGCAGCAGCTGCTCGTAAAAGACCGCGCGGAAGTGGGGGTCCTGGTCGGCCGCCCATTCGTCCAGCACGATGACCGGCTTGTCCTCCAGTTGCGCCAGCACCAGGGCCAGGCGTTTGCGCTGCCCGGTGGACAGACGGACGGTGGTGAAGGCGCCGTCGGCCACGGCCACCTTGTCCTGCATCTCCAGCCGGGTCAGCAACCCCTGCACCCGCGCCGGATCCGGCGACGCCACGCCGTAGAGCCGGCGCGACAGGTGATAGTCGGAGAAGATGGCCGAGATCCGGTCGCGATAGTCCTGCAAAGCCGCTGCCGGCACGGGCGCGCCATTGACCAGCAGCGTGCCGTGGTCCAGCGGCATGAGGCCGGTCAGCAGGCGCAGCATGGTGGATTTGCCGGAGCCGTTGCCGCCGGTGATGAAGGTGACCTCGCCGCCGTGGAACTCCGCCGTCAGCGGCCCCACGGCGAAGCTGGGCGTGCCGTCATCGTTGCGATAGGCGAAGCCGGCCTCGGCCAGGGCGATGGACCGGGGTGCTGGCAGTGCCGCCACGCCATCGGCCGGTCCCTCATCCAGGGGCGCGCGACCGGCCGGCACGGGGGCGTCGGCGGTGACGGCCCAGCGGCCGGCGGCCTCGGCCAGCTGCCGCTCCATGGCCTCGATATTACTCAGAGCCCGTTCGGCCATGGACACCATGGGCGTCACGAAGGACACGGTGCTAATGGGCCCCACGATGAACAGGGCGGCCGTCGTCACCGGCACCACCACCTTGTAATATTCCGCCGACACCAGGGGGACGACGAAGACCATCAGGCCGATCAGGGCGTAGAACATGGCCTCGATCAGCGAGAAATTGCGCACCCACTGGGTCTTGGTCTCGACGTTCACCCGCCGCGCGCGGGATGACGCCGCCCCCACCGCCCCCACCAGGGCATCGGCCCGGCGGCGGCTCATGCGCGCTTCCTTGAAGCCCTGGGTCAGGTCGGTCAGCCCGTCGAAGACGTCGGCCTCCGCCTGGCCGGAGTCCGCCAGCATTTCCTTGAACGAGCGGGTGCGGCGATAGCGGATGGAGACCGCCAGGCCGGCGAAGGCGAAGGCCAGCACGCAGGCCAGGGGTGACAGATAGGCCAGGTAATAGGCCAGGAACACCAGCATCACCGCCTGCTGCGCGCCCACCGCCAGGATGGGCAGCACGCGGGCCAGGATCTGGGTGTCCTGGATCAGCACGCCGTGCAGGGCGGCGCGGCCGATGCGCTCCACCGTCACCAGGTCGGCCTGGCGCACGGCGTCGAACACCCGCATGCGGAAGGTGTGAATCAGCCGTTCGGCATCGCGCGACGCCGTCACCAGGATGGCGTTGTGCGACACACAGAACAGGGTGATGGTCACCGCGTACATCAACACCAGGCGCGCATCGACCTTGTCCGCCTCCTGGCTGGCCGCCGCCACCAGGCCCAAGAGGGCGGTGGTGGCGATGGCCGACACCAGGTTCATGAAGGTCAGCATCTTCAGGTTTTGCGGGATCTCCCGCAGGACGACCTTGGCCAGTCTCATGCCGGCACCCCCCGCCCATGCCAGGCGGTATCCAGCGGGACCTCGCGCAGGCGGCCCTCCTCCATGTGCAGGCGCCGGTCAGCCACGTCGAAATACTGGTCGTCGTGGGTCACGGCGATCAGGGTCAGGCCCCGTTCCTTCAGGGCCGGCACCACCTCACGGTAGAATTTGCGGCGGAAGTGGGGGTCCTGGTCGGCCGCCCATTCGTCCAGGATCAGCACGGGCTTGTGCTCCAGCAATGCCGCCACCAGCCCCAGGCGTTTGCGCTGGCCGGCGGACAGGTCGCGGCGGGCGAAACGGTCGCCGTCCACCCGCGTCACGCGCTGCATCTCCATCCAGCGCATCAGTTCATCCACCTCGGCCGTATCCAGCGCCGGCACGCCGTAGAGGCGCGCGAACAGGTGGAAGTCGGCGAAGACGGTGGCCATTTGCTCCCGATAGGGATCCAGCCGCTGCGGCCCGATGGCGAGGTCGTCCACCATCAGCCGGCCGCGCATGGGCTGGTACAGGCCGGTCAGCAGCTTGATGAAGGTGGACTTGCCGGAGCCGTTGCCGCCGGTGATGAACACCACCTCGCCCCGCCGCAGGGTCAGGTCGAAGGGGCCGACGGCGAAGGCCGGCTCGCCCGCCGGGGCGGGGAAGGTGAACTCCACCCCATCCAGGCGGATCTCGCGGAAATCGGCCGGCAGGTCCAGGAAGGGCGCGTCCTGTCCCGGTTCGGCCAGGGCCGCCAAATCCTTTTCCAGATTCAGCATGCGGCCGGCGGCACCATCGGCCGCGGTCATGACAGCCAAGGATTGCATCAGGCCAAAGATGGGCGTGGACAGGAAAATCACCGCTGCCGCGACCTTCACCATCTGCTGTGAAAAGCTGCTGGAATAGTGGGGCAGTACGAAGACCAGGATGCCCAGCATCAGGTTGAAGACCATCTCGCCGAAGATGAACTGCTGCCAGGTGTGCATGTGCACGCGGCCGCGCTGGGCCATGGTGCGGTCTGAGGTGGTGACGAAGATGCGGTTGAGGTCGTCGCTGCGGGCACTGCTCAAGCGCTGCTCCTTGAAGCCGTCGAACAGGTCCGACACGCTTTCGAACAGCGCCTCCTCCTCCGCCATCAGCAGGACCTGCTGTTCCTCCAACGCCCTGCTTAGCCGGACATAGAACCAGGCACCGCCGACCAGCACGGCGGAGATGACGAAGAAGGCCAGCGGCGACAACACTGCCATGTAGACCAGCACCGCGATGACCGAGAGGACGGAGCGCAGCGTGATGGCCATGAACTCCGAGTTCTGGGAGATCAACTGCCCCGCCTGGGTCACGCTTTCGAACAGGCGGGCCTGGCCGAACCGCTCCAGCTTCAGCAGGTCGGACCGGCGCACTTGGTCCACCAGGCGCATGCGCACCGTGTCGACCACCTCTTCCAAATAGGCGGCCATCTGGGTGACCATCCAGCCCTCCGTCGCCATGTAGGCGGCAAGGCTGGCCAGGAAGGCGCCGGCCAGGACGAAATTGACGCCCGCCCGCTGCTGCTCCGCGATTTCGGAGGCGGCGGCGTTGACGATGACCAGGATCAGGGTGCTGGACAATGCCGATCCCGCCGCCGCCAACAACAGGCGCCGGATGCGGGCGGGACCGATAAGCTTGATCAGGCGGAGAAGGTTCACGCGGCCCGTCCTACGCTGGGGGCGTCCGCGCCGCCATAGGCGGACAGCGGAACGTCATCGTCGACGCGGATGCGCCAGACGTGGCGCTCATGGTCAGCGAAGGCGGTGCGGCCGTGCAAGGCCATGTGATTGTTCACAAAGTGGATGCTGTCCGCCGGCATGGAGATCTGCAGCAGGGCCTCGGGCCGCCGCGCCTCCGCCAGCAGCAGGTCCAGCGCCCGGCGCACGTCCGGCGTGTCGGCAGCGGGGTGCAGGGCCAGCCCCTTCATCAGCGTGTCGGCGCGGAAGCGGATGCCGGGCCGCTCGGCGAAGATGGTGGCGAAGGTCACCTCCACCGTGTCCGTCCCGCCGTTGGCGGTGAAGACGCCGGGGATGCGGAAGGGCAGCACCTTGCGCGACAGCAGGTCGATGGCCCAGCGCCCCTCTTCGGTCGCAGACAGCGATCGCTTCAGGCACTGCAGGTCGCGCACCAGGGAGATGCCGCCGCCGCAAGCCGCTGGGCGGATGTAGTATAGCATCATGTACCGCTCCGGCCGGGCGAAGTACTGTGTGTCGGTGTGCAGGTCGGCCTCGTCGGCATGCTCGGAAAAGGTGGTGGCCGCCTTCTGCTGTCGCACCTTCACGTCCCAGATGACGCGGCGGTTCACCTGGTCCGTCGCCGTCGGGCGGCCCATGCAGGCGGCCAGCGCGAACAGCACCTGGGCCCGCTCCTCCAGCTCCAGGTGCGCTAAGCCGGCCTGGCGCACGGCGATGCCGCTGTAGTTGGTCTCCAGGATATGGCACAGCGCCTCGGCCGTGGCGGCCAGGGTGGGGCTGGCCGCGGTGAGGGCGGCGCGCAGCTCCACGGGTGCGGTGGGCGGCACCAGCCGCTCGATCCGGATGTCGGGGCCGTAGAAATCCCGCAACGCCGCCTGCACGCACAGGCGTTCCCGCTCGGGCACGGGCGACAGGGCGAAGTCGCCGATGCGGAGGCCTAGGTCCTCAAGATGGGTCAACATGGCTCGTCACCGTCTTGGAAACAGGATGGGCTGAGGGGTTTGGGAAAGGTCAGTAGGCGTCACGGGCGGCCTCCATCATCGCGGCCAGGCCCTCGGCGGGCGGCCCGTCCGGCCAGCGGAAGCCCAGGCGGGTCAGCAAGGCCTGGGTCTTGGCGGTCGCCAGCTCGGTGCGGCGGTCGCGCTCATGCGGCGATTCCTGGCGATAGACGCCGAAGGTGGGCAGCAGCTCGGCCAGCGGTTTTTCCATCGCCGGGTCGGTCAGGGCGGCCTCGATCCGTTCCAGCAATTGGCTGTAGCTGCCGGTATCCAGGTGGCTGGCCATGCCGGGCGCGGCGCGCATGACCTGGGCCAGGAAGTCGCGGCGGGCGTGATCGACGTGATGGGTGTGGTGGGCCAGATCCGGCGCCTGCGCCAGGGTCACCACCGCCTCCGCCACCTTGTCGACATGGCATAGCCAGGCGTGCATGTCCTCGGGTACGAAGCGCAGGCGGGTCAGCGCCGCCGTCAGGCGGAAGAAGGCGTTCTGGCGGATGTTGCGCTGAAGGGCGCCCCCTTCCGCCGCGAAGACGACGTTGCCCACGCGATGGATGCTGGCGTTGGCGATCTCGCCCCGCGCCGCCACCACCAGATGCTCCGCTTCCTGTTTGCTGCGGACGTAGTAGTTATCGTCCAGCGTCGCGTGGTGTTCGTCATACTCGGTGTACAGGCGGTAGCCATCGTCGGGCGATCGGCCGCACACCGACAGGGTGGAGATGAAGTGCATGTCGGCTGCGCGGCCCGTTCGCCGGCCGCGCTCAACCGCCAGGTCCAGCAGGTGGCGGGTGGCCTGGACATTGTCGGCGTGACTGTCGCTGTAGTGGCCGTAGTGGTTCACATTGGCCGCGCAGTGCAGGATGGCGTCGGTCTCGACGGCCAAGGCGTCGTGCCGGCCTTCGGCCAGGCCCAGATCGGGTGCACGCAGGTTGCCCGCCCAGGCCCGGATGCGGCCGGACGCCAGCAGATCCATTGCCGCGCTGTCGCCGAAGTAATGACGCAGCACTTCGGAGAGCCGCCCTTGCGCCTCCGCGTCGTCGCGGCCGCGGACCAGGGCGGTGACGCGCCGCGCCGGATCCGCCGCCAAATGGCGCAGCAGGTAGGCGCCAAGATAGCCAGTGGCCCCCGTCAGCAGAACATGGCCATAGGGGCGCGTCGTCGCCGGGAGCGAGGCCGCTAGGGGCTCATAGCGCTGGTGATAGGCGGCCAGCAGGGGCTCCAACGTGGCTTCGCGTGCCGCCTCGAACGCGGCCTCGCGGGCCTTGAAGGTTTGCCAATGCGCGCGGGCGCCGGCGATCAGGCCGGTCAGCTGGTCCGCCTGCGGATGACAGCGCCGGGCGAAGTCCTCCAGCCGGGGGTTTTCGTATAGGTCGTTGACCGTGCAGGCGAATTCCCGGCGCACGCGGTTGACCATGGCTGTGGCGCGCAGGCTATCGCCGCCCAGCTGGAAGAAGTCATCCTCCCGTCGCAGGCCGCCCACCTTCAGCACGGCGGACCAGATGGCGGCCACGCGTTCTTCCACCGGCCCTTGGGGCGGGGTGCCGGCGCGGTGATCGCCGTCCGTGGACTGCCGCAGTCGGTACTCATCGATGCGGGCGCGAAGGCTGGCCTGGTCGACCTTGCCGGCCAGGGTGGTGGGGATGCTTTCCACCGGGATGACGGCGGCCGGCAGCATGTAGCTGGGCAGGCGCTGGGCCAGCGCCTCGCGCCAGGCGGTGTTGTCCGGCAGGTTGGCGCCGGTGGCGAAGGCGTAGAGCGCCTGGTTGCCGGCGGCGTCCTTGTGCACCAGCACCACGGCCTGGCGCACGCCCGGCTGCGCCTCGATGGCGGCGGCGATCTCGCCCAGTTCCACCCGCTGGCCGCGCAGCTTGACCTGGCCGTCGGTGCGGCCCAACACCAGCAACTCACCCCCGGCCGTCCAGCGGCCCAGGTCGCCGGTGCGATAGCGCCGTCCATCAGGCGTGGTGGGGAAGGCGCGCTTGGTCAGGTCGGGCCGGTTGAGATAACCCTGGGCCAGGCTGGTGCCGGCCACCCAGATCTCGCCGATGGCGCCAGGAGGCACCTGGCGGCCCTGGGCGTCCAGGATCATGACGCGGACGTTGGGCAGGGGCCGGCCGGCCGTCAGGCGTGGCGCGTCCGGGTCTATGCGGCCGATGGTGGTGGCCGCCGTGTTTTCCGTGGGGCCGTAGCCGTTGTAGCAGGCCAGGCGGGCGGCATAGTGGCGGGCGTCGGCGGCGATGGGCGCCTCCCCCACCGTCATCAGGATGCGCAGGGGCGGCAGGGGGGCCCGCTCGAACAGGCGCAGGTAGGAGGGCGCCATGGTGGCGACGGTGATGCCCCGGCCGGCGATCAAGGCCGGCATCGCCGCGATGTCGTCCATCTCGGCCCTGGTCAGGGGCGACAGCGCGGCGCCCACCCCCCAGGCCATTACGACATCTGAGACCCACAGGTCGAAGGTGGGGGAGGCCAGCGTCAGCACGCGGTCCGCTGGCGTGATGCCGAACCGCTCGCCCATACCGACCGCCAGGTTCATCAGGCCGGCATGGGTGATGACCACGCCCTTGGGCGTGCCGGTGGAGCCGGAGGTGTAGAGGATGTAGGCGGGATCCGCGCCAACGTCCTCAGGCAGATCCTCGTCCATCGGGGTGCCGGCATCCCGCACTTCCTCGGGCCGCAGCAGGGGCAGGCCCAGGGCGGCCAGGGCGTCGGGCGGGGTATGGCCGTCCAGCGCCAGGATCATCTGCGCGCCGGCATCCTGGGCGATGAAGCCCAGCCGGTCGCCCGGCAGGTCGCTGGTCAGCGGCACATAAGCGCCGCCGGCCCGCCAGACCGCCAGCACCGCGGCCGGCAGGGCGGGGGAGCGGTCGGTCAGGATGCCCACGACCTGCCCCCGGCGCAGGCCCCGCCGGCGCAAGGTCGCGGCCAGGGCGCCGATCTCGGCATCCACCTCGGCATAGGTGCGCACGCCGGCGGCGGTGATGAGGGCGGAGGCCTCAGGCTGGGCCCGGGCCAGATCCTGGAACAAGCGGTCGAAGCGGGACGCGGGCGGAGCCAATTCGGGCCCGTGCTCCCACAGCGCCAATTGGGCGGCCTCATCCGGCAGCAGGGTGGGCAGGGGCTGGTCGGCAGCCCCTTGCGCCACATGGCGGGCCAGGGCGGCCAGCGACAGCGCCCATCTTTCCACGGTTTCGCGCTCATAAAGCGCAGCGTCCACCAACCATTGCAGTACCAGGCGGCCGTCGGCCAGGGCCTCGTGCGTCAGGGCCATGTCGTGCGCGGCGGCCAAGGGGCTCAGGCGATAGGTGGGGCGTTCCGGGATGGCGATGGTGGCCGTCGTCAGCGCCCAGTCCGCATCCCCGCCGTTGCCAACCGCCATGGGCGTCTCGCTGACCAGCAGATTGTACAGCGGATAGCGGCCCGGCTGGACCAGATCGGGGTATTGGCCCCGGAAGTCCGCCAGGATGCGGGCGGTGGGGTAGCGGGAGTGGGCGAGGCCCTCGGCCAGCGACTGCTGCACCCCGGCCAGAACCTCGGCCAGCGTGTCGCCCTCCGCCAGATGGCAGGCCAGGGGTAGCATGTTCAGGTAATACCCCACCACGCGGGCCTCATCCGCCGTCTCGCGGGTGGAGGCGGCGGTGCCCAGGGTGAAGTGGGCCCGGCCGGTGCGCCGCCGCACCTCGATGGCCATCAGGGCCAGCATCAGGGCATGCAGGCTGGCGCCCTGGCCCTGGGCGATGCGGCGCAGGCCAGCGGCGGTGTCGGCGTCCAGGCGCAGGCGCAGGCTGTGGCTGCCCTTCGCGGCCTGGCCGCTGCGGCCCAGCGGGCGCGGCGCGTCCAGCGGCCATTCATCGAAGGCGGCGTTGCCCT
>NZ_VITO01000039.1:0-17336 GCF_007828025.1 Nitrospirillum bahiense | reverse complement strand
CTGGCAACCTGCGCCGTCGTCAGCGATGAGACCACGTCCGTGCTCAGGTTCGACACCTGGGCCGTCGTCAGCTGGCCGATCTGGGCGGTCGTCAGTTCCTGCACATCCGCCGAGGTCAGGCTGTTCAGCTGGCTGCTGGTCAGCGACTGAACCTGGCTGCTGGTCAGCTTCGACACCTGGGCGCTGGTCAGGGCGTTCAGGTTATCGCTGCTGAGGTTGGAAACCTGCGCCGTCGTCAGCTGGCCGATCTGAGCCGTCGTCAGTTCGCGAACGTCCGCCGTGGTCAGCGTGTTCAGCTGCGCGGTCGTCAGCGACTGAACCTGCGAGCTGTTCAGGCTGGACACCTGGGTACTGGTCAGCGCGTTCAAGTTATCGCTGCTGAGGCCGGAGACCTGCGCCGTCGTCAGCTGGCTGACTTGCGCCGTCGTCAGCTTCTGCACCGTGGCCGTGCCCAGCGCATTCAGCTGGTCGGTCGATAGCGCCTTCACCTGTGTGGCCGACAAGCTGGTCAGCTGGGCGGTGCCCAGCACCGACACCTGGGTGGTCGTCAGCGACTGAACCTGCGCCGTCGTCAGGCCGGCAACCTGGCTGGAGCTGAGGGCGTTCAGCTGGTCAGTGCCCAGCTGGGACAGCTGGGTCGTCGTCAGCTGCCCGATCTGGGCGCTGGACAGCTCCTGCACGTCTGAGCTGGTCAAGCTACCCAGCTGATCCGTGGTCAGTGCCTGGATCTGGCTGCTGGACAGCTTGGCCACCTGGGCGTTGCTGAGCGCATTCAAGTTACTGGTCGTCAGGCCGGACACCTGGCTGGTCGTCAGCGCGCCCACCTGGGCCGTCGTCAGGGCACGGGTATCCGCCGTGCTGAGCGAGGCCAGCTGGTCGGTCGATAGCTGCTGAACCTGCGCCGTTGTCAGGCTGGCCACCTGCGCCGTCGTCAGCGAGGAGAGCACGTCCGTGCTCAGGTTCGACACCTGCGCCGTCGTCAACTGACCGATCTGCGCCGTCGTCAGTTCCCGAACGTCCGATGACGTCAGGCTGTTCAGCTGGTCAGTGGTCAGCGCCTGGATCTGGGTGCTGGTCAGCTTCACCACCTGCGCGCTGTTGAGCGCGTTCAGGTTGTCGCTGCTGAGGCCGCCGACCTGGCTGGCGCTGAGGCCGCCGATCTGGGTGGCGCTGAACTCGTTGATGTCGGAGGTGCTGAGCGCGTTCAGCTGGCTGGTGGTCAGGCCCTGCAGCTGCACGGTGGACAGCGACTGCACCTGGGCGCTGTTGAGCGCCGACAGGTTGTCGCTGCTGAGGCCGGAAATCTGCGCGGAGGTCAACCCGGAGAGCTGCGTCGTCGTCAGGGCGCGCGCGTCGGCGGTGTTGAAGGCGCTGAGCTGCGCCGTCGTCAAGAACCCGACCTGGGTCTTGCTGAATTCCTGGATGGACGTGGTAGAGATCGCACCGAGCTGGTCGGTGGTCAGCGCCTGGATCTGATCGGATGTCAGCGCCTGGACCTGGTTGGACTTCAGCGCCTCAAAATCATCCGTGGACAGGACACTAATGTCCGCGTCGCTGAATGCCTGAAGCTGAGAAACACTGAAGACCATCTGGCTGGCCTGGAAGGCCGCCACCTGGGTCGTCGTTAGCGCCTGGATCTGGGTTGTCGATAGCGCGGCAACATCAGCCGTGCTGAGAGCCTGGATATTCGCCGTGGACAGGGCGGCAATCTGAGACGGGCCCAGGAAAGTAATAGGCGAGACCATTTACAACCTCCGATCGCACCTCGTTTGAGGTGCCTCATGGACGGCGCTAAAAACACCCATTTTTTGGGCGCAACCACAGCCATGCGGTTGATATGAAAATCACACCCCGGTCAACGCTCCCCTTATGGAAACGGCAACGGGACCCCACGCACCCTGACGGCGTCCCTTCTGGACATATGCCGCCTGGCAATCCGAGTACCCATAAAGTCGAAAGGGACCTCTGGCACATGGATAGCCTAGCGGCCACGATAATAAGGTGCGAGGGCAACTTCAAGGCGTATTTTGCCCATATGGCTAATGAAGCCCATGAATCTTCATACCCCAAAGCGTTAACGTGGCATTACCAAACGGATGGTTCCGCCAATATGGGGCAAACAGAACCGGCCCCTGCCCAATATATGGGCTGCCTCTGTTCCTTCATATTCCTTCGAATAGGTTCGTCGCGCCAACCAACGACTCTGTTTAGAGAGGGCGGGAACATGATAACGTTGTCCCCGTCCTGGTATTGATGTGGTGATTCCCGCACGGTGGATCCCTGGAATCGCAGTGCCTCGGACCACCGTCCGTCGCTACTGCTGTAGCTGGGGGTCCCGAGCCTGCCAGATTCAAGAAATTATCGATAAAATTGTCCCGTTTCAGGCGAGACTATTCCAGCGCCGGAACCGATTCCGCGGCGCGCTTCTCATAGGGAAAGGCGTAAGCGTCGTTGCGCCCGGCCTATTCCATTCAGCCGCGGTAAGCTGATACCGCCATTTCCTTTGGTTGTCGCGACGCGGAGACTGAAGCAGCCACCCGCAGGAGAAACAGAGGGCCGGGAGATGGCGGCGATTCGGTCATACGCAGTGGGTGCAGTTGCCGGGTGGCCCATGACAGGGCGGAGCGGGCCCCCGCAGTATGCGCAACGAGCGAGCGATTGATAACACCTATCCCATTGGGGCACAACATGTAGGGGCATTTCCCACACCTGACACACCCGTCCAGAGCCGACTCGGCCCGGACAACGCAGAGGACATTCATGGACGATCCCTATCTCGCCAGTATCATGTTGTGGCCGGGCACCTATGTGCCGGAGGGCTTTCACCTGTGCGACGGCACACAGCTGCCTATCCGTGACCACCAGGCACTCTTCTCCCTGTTGGGCCAAAAGTTCGGCGGCGACGGCCACACCACCTTCGCCTTGCCGGACCTGAGGAAAGAGGCGCCCACGGGCTGCATGTGGGTGATCGCCATGCAAGGCATCTATCTCCCGCGCGCCGATTAAGTCGCGACGCCCCTTTGGAGTTCTGATGTCAGAACTCCAAAGGACCGTCCCCGAATTCCGCGCCGACACCTTACGCCATCGCGCCTGCGTGATGGTTACGCCGACGTTGCCGCGCATGCCGCACCGTTGTAAGGGCGGAATGAAAAAGCCTTTTATGCCAGCCGCATATGGTGTGAGAGGTGCGTTTAATCTAAAGTTGAACGCGGTTAATATCGGCATCGAAGGCGAAAACGATGGCGGCCGCGGTCGATGAATGCGGGCACGGACTAGCCTTCGGGCCTTTCAAGCTGGTCATGAGCGAACGGCTGCTGACCAAGGACGGCATCCCCCTGGATGTGGGGGCGCGGGCGCTGGACATCCTGTCCGCGCTGATGAGCAGGCCCAACCAGATCATCAACAAACGGAACCTGATGTCCCTGGTATGGCCCGACGTCATCGTCGAGGAGGCCAGCCTGCGCTTTCACATCGCCAACCTGCGCAAGGCGCTGGGTGACGGCGTGGATGGCGCGCGCTACATCGCCACCATTACCGGCCGCGGCTATTGCTTCGTCGCCCCCATCACCAGAACCAGGCCCCCCGGCAAGGAGCCGCCCGCCCCTGCCCGTTTCCAGCACGCCAACCTTCCACCGCGCCTAGGCCGTATGATAGGACGGGATGAGGACGTGGCGGCGCTGTCGGCCCAACTGGCGCATGGGCGCCTCGTCACCATCGTCGGCCCCGGCGGTGTGGGTAAGACCACCGTCGCCGTGGCCGTCGCGCATGACTTGGCCGCGACGTTCTCCGGTTCGGTGCTGTTCGTCGATTTCGGCATGATCACCGACCCCCGGTTGGCGGCAACCGCGGTCACCTCGCTGCTGGGCCTGTCGGTCCAATCGGACGATCCGACGCCCAGCCTGGTGCAATTCCTGAAGGACAAGCGCGTCCTCCTCATCCTGGACACCTGCGAGCACCTGGTGGAGGCGATCGCGGACTTGGCCGCCGCCATCACCAGCGGCGCCCCCAACGTGCATATCCTGGCCACCAGCCGGGAAGCGCTGCGCATCGAAGGGGAGCGCGTGTACCGGCTGGATGCCTTGGCCTACCCCACAGACATGTCGGACCTTGGCGCGATCGCCGTTCAGCAGTTCCCGGCGACGCAGCTGTTCATCGAGCGCGCCATGGCCAGCGGCGCCCGGCTGGAGGTCAACGACGCCAAGGCCGCCGTCGTCTGCCACATCTGCCGCAAGCTGGACGGTGTGGCGCTGGCAATCGAACTGGCGGCCCGTCGCGTCGAGGCCTATGGCCTGGAGCAGACCGCCGCCCTGCTGGACCAACGCCTGACGCTGCTATGGCACGGCCTGCGCACCGCCCCACCTCGGCAGAAGACCCTGCAGGCGACGTTGGACTGGAGCTATGAGCTGTTGTCGGATGTCGAGCGCACGGTGCTACGGCGACTGGCCGTCTTCGTCGGCCATTTCTCGCTGGAGGCGGCGCTGGAGGTGGTCGCCGGTGGCGGCCTGGACCAGACGGCGGTGTCCGAAGCCGTCGACAGCCTGGTGGAGAAGTCCATGGTGGCGGCGCGTCCCTTCGGGGCCGTGATGCGCTATCGCCTGCTGGACACGACGCGCGCCTATACGATCGAGACTCGTGGGAACGATGGCGAGGGTCCTGGCTTGGCCGCCCGCCATGCCGCCTATTACCGGCGCTGGCTGGAGCAGACGGGCAACGAATGGTCATCCCTGTCGACGGGCCTGGATCGGGCGCCGCACTTCGCCGCCCTTAACAATGTGCGCGCCGCCCTAACCTGGTGCTTTAGCGACGATGGCGACGTTTCCATCGGCATTGGGCTGGCCGCCGCCGCCGCACCGGTCTTCCGCACCATGGCGCTGGTGCCGGAGTGCCATCGGTGGTCGGAGCGGGCGCTGGAAGCCATGGAGGAGCGGCACCGGGGTGGGCCTGAGGAAATGCAGCTTCAGGCAGCGCTGGGACTGTCGCTGATGTTCACCCAGGGTCATGGTGAGGCAGCAGTCGCGGCCCTGCACCGCAGCCTCGACATCGCGCGGGCGCGCGGCGACCGTCTCAACGAAGCACGGCTGCTCGGCCCCTTGCACTTCTTCCACCTGCGCAGCGGGGATTTCGGGGCCTGTCTGCGCTATGCCGAGCGCTGCACGGACATCGCCGCCCCACTAGGGGATCCGGATGCGACGGCGCTGGCCCATACGCTGATGGGCATGGCCCTGCACATCCTGGGGGACCTTGGCCGGGCGCGGGTTGAACTGGACGCGGCCCTGAGCGCCGAAAAGCCAGCGGGCGACCGTCAGATCCATTTCGGGTTCGATCACCGCAACTGGGCAAGCCTGGTGCTGGTGACGACGCTGTGGATGCAGGGCCGTCCGACTCAGGCACGGGCGCTGATCCACCAGCAGCTTCGCGATATTGAAACGATGCACCATCCGGTGGCCTTCGCCCTGCTGGTCAATGCCGTTGCCACCCTGCTGTGGATCGGCGACCTGGAGGTGGCGGAGGCGCGCCTGGACTGGCTGGTGGCGAACGCGACATCGCAGTCCTTCGCGCCCTATCGTCATGTTGGGCAGGCCTTCCAGGCTGAATTGGCCATCCGCCGGGGTGACATCGATGCGGGTGCCGCGAAGCTGCGCGTCCATCTCGACCAGCTGCACGCGGCGCGGTACGAACTGTTCACTGGACGGTTCTATGTCGTGCTGGCGGATGGACTGGCCAAGGCGGGCCGCTGGCGTGAAGCCATGGCCCAGGTGCATGAGACGGCGCGCTTTATCGAGACCACGGGCTACACCTCCTACATCCCCGAACTGCTGCGGGTGAAAGGGTGCATCCTGATCGCGGCACCTGGGCTGGATGACACCGAAGCTGAAGCATGCCTTCTGAAGGCGCTTCAGCAGAGCCGTAATCAGGGGTCGGGGTCCTGGGAACTGCGCACCGCCACGGATTTGGCGACGCTATGGGCCAGCCGGGGCTTTCAGGACAAGGGCCGCGCGCTGTTGCGCTCCACCCTGGTGCGATTCGCAGACGACCATGATGTTACCGACGTTAAGACCGCCCGGGAGGTGCTGGCGCTTTTGGAATAGGCCCACCCCTCTGTGACGCAAGCGATACGGTCAGTTAACTTGCGTTTCGCCGTGAGCAGGTCCATTTTTACATCGTTCTTTTGTCGGCGAAACTATAAAGCCAGCCAGTTCCGACGTCAGAACCCGGAGCCAGCGCCATTGGATCAGCGCAGGCCGCCGGCCACTTCCTCCGCCACCCAATCCACCCACTTGTGGATGTTGCTGGCGGCCGATGCCGCCCGCACCTCCGGCGCGCCCAATTCGCGAGCCCGCTTGTACAGACGGGTGCGCACGTCCAGCGGTTCCGCCGCTAGTCGATCAATCAGCCCCTGATGGGTGCCACGTGGTGCCGGCAAGGCTGGTGCCGGGGCGGCGGCGACGACCGGCGGCGCCTCACCCGCCAGCTTGCGCACGAAGCCCGCGAAGGCCAAGTCGGCGTTGCGGATCTTGCCCGTCTGGCCCGACGCCCAGTCCGCCCAACGGTCCAGCGCCATGTCGATATCGGTGCCGGGATATTCGGCGCGCAGCTGTTCCAGCGCCGTATCGCTGACCCGCCGCTTCAACCCCAGTACAGATACGGGACGGTCGCGGTCGGTCTTGCCATCCTCCAAGTCCACCGTGTCGGCATCGCGGGCGCCGGCGGCAAAGCCACCCTTGCCCACCGGACCTATAGGATCGATGGCGAATTCCGTGGCGCGCGCGGCGGAGGTCAGGGCCGCCCGCTCCTTCTTGCGGATGGTGAAGCGCAGGGCCACCACCGGCCGACCGCGCGATGGCGACCGAATGGGGGTGTAACTGCACTCGATGGCCGACAGCTCATTCACCTCGCGCACGGCACGTTCCAGCACCTCGCGCTGAAGGATGCCGAAGTTCTTGTTGGCCGATGTGTTCTTGACGCTCAGCAGTTGGCGGAAGGTATCGATATCCACCTCCCAATCCGGCTCGCGCAAGTTGACCCGCACGCTCAGCAGTTCATACAGCGCCAGCGCGTACTTGGAACTGAAGCTGGTGCATACCGCCAGGTGGATGCGCGCCCAGGCCGATGGCTCGGCCAGGGCGGGGCGCAGTTCCGCCGGGAAAGACCATTCAGCGTAACCCTTGCCCTTGGGCAAGGCGCGGAAGCTCAGCAGCGGTGCGCCGCCCTCCTTCACCTCACCATCGGAACTGAGGTAGGGGAACTCCACCCGCACCGACATCAGCCGGTCGAAGCAGCTTTTCAGGCGGGCGTTGCTATGCTCCGTTTCCTCACCGATGGCGCGCTTGAGGTCGGCCGTGGCGGCGCGGAAGGGAGGCAGCGCCGCAGTGGCGTCAGCCAGCTTGTCCCAGCTGTGCGCCAGGATGACATTGAACAGCTTCTTGTCGGACAGGGTAAGGCCGCCACCGGTCTCGATGATCTCGATGGTGCCACGCGGCTTGGGCACGGTGGGATCCGTGTCCAGGCGAAAGGGATCCCCTGTCGCCTCCGGGCGCCTGGCCGGCGGTTTTGCTGCGGTCCTGCTCATGTTGTGCAGTCGAGCAGCGGCACCACACAGAGTCAACAGCCCCTCGGTCGGTGGCGATAGAACACACAGAAAGGTGGTGGCGGCGCCAGCAAACTGGCGACAAAGCGCATGAAGACCCCGGTGGCTGCCGCCCGACTGGCGAGAAAACACATAAGAATGGTGTCCGGCTCCGGTGAATCGGGTTCAGTGGACCGGCGACTCCGCTCCCCCCGACCCATGGCGAGAAAACACATAGAAAGGGTGAAAAATAGCTGGCGAGAAAACGCATGAAGAAAGGCGCCACGCCACTGGCCACCGCGCCTCAGAACTTTGTTTTCATTGGATTATTTCAAGATCATCCAGCTTCCCGCCTATATGGCGAAAAAACGCATGGAAACGACTCGGTCCCCCTGGCGAGAAAACGCACAGGAAAGGGTCGGGTGGCACCCTGCCCGGTTCCGCGGCCCGCCCACGTCCCCCCTGGCGAAAAAACGCATAGAAAACAGCCCGGTGACGACAGCTCACACATAGACGGCGGACAAAACGCATTGGAAGCGGCGACAAAGCGCATCCAGACTCGGGACAAAGCACATGGAAACGCCGCTTAAGTCATTATAACGAAACGGATTTACGCCATCTGAACAAGAACAATTTGAATCTAGGAAAGAGTCTGACGAGGTCCATCCCAAGGATGGGATTTGGAAGAAGGATCAACCATCAACCATCAACGTTGTCGTTGACACTTGATGGTCCCCCTGGCAGGTTCTGACGTCAGAACCGGGCCTGAGAATGAAGGATGGGGCGATGAACGGCGATCGGATGCGTGAGCTGCGCCAGATGCTGCGGCAAAGCCAAGGCGATTTGAAGGACATGCTGAACCAGCGCCTATCCCGCTCCTACGACAAGCCCAAGATCAGCCGCTGGGAAAACGGCAAGGAGCCCATCCCCGACGACGTTGCGGCCGAGCTGGAACAGATCGCGTCGCACAAGCCGCGCAACGCCCGGGTTTTCGTGCTGGCCAACCAGAAGGGCGGTGTGGGCAAGACCACCAGCGCCCTGAACCTGGCCTACGCCCTGGGCCAATCGGGCAGCCGGGTGCTGCTGATCGACATGGACCCGCAGGCGACCGCGACCGTGGCCCTGTTGGCGGACGCGGCGGTGGAGGTTTATCGCCAGGGCCGCACCATGGCCCATGTCATCCTGCAGAACCGTGCCATGGCCGACGCCATCCTGAAGCCGGGCATGGTGGAAACCGCGGTCCCCCTGCCCTTCGATTTGGCCGCCAGCCATATTGAGTTGTCGGAAACCGACGGTCGGCGGGAACCGGGCTTCGACGCCGCCCTGCGCGAGGCGGTGGACACGGTGCGCGCCAACTATGACTTCATCGTCATCGACGCCCCGCCCAACCTGGGCATGTTGACGTGGATGGCCCTGGCCGCCGCGCAGGAGGTTCTGATCCCCGTGCGGACCGAGCCCTATGACACCATGGGTGTGGGCCTGATCCTGAACACCATCCATAAGGTGCAGCGCCGCCTGAACCCGGGCCTGCGCCTGTCCGGCATCCTGCCCACCCAGTTTGGCCGCCGCAAGTCGGTGGACCGCGAGGTGCTGGCCCATCTGGTGACGGCATTGGGCGAAAAGGTTCCGGTGCTGGAGGCCGTGCCCGACAGCGCCGTGTTCGGGCACGCCGCGCGCAACGGCCGCATCGCGCTGGAGGCATCGCCCACCTCGTCCGCCACCGCCGTTTATCGTAAGCTGGCGGACTGCATCATTTCCGGCCGGCCGCTGGCCCGTGCCGACATCGACCTGATTCCTGTTGAGAGCGAGGCGTAAGCGCCATGACGGTGAAGAAACGACCCTCCCCCATCCTTGGGGCCGCGTCCGCCATGATTGGTGAGGCCTCGGGCGAGTTGGTGATGTCGCGCGACAGCCGCTTCCACCACAGCATCGAACTGCAGGTCGATCACATCGCGCCCGATCCAGAACAGCCGCGCAAGCTGTTTTCGGAGGAAGAGCTGGACGGCCTGGCCGCCAGCATGGCGGAACAGGGACAGCTGCAGCCCATCTTGGTACGGCGTAACCCAACGGATCGCGGCCGTTGGGTCGTCGTGGCGGGTGAGCGCCGCTGGCGGGCGGCGCAGCGACTGGGCTGGGGCGTCATCCTGGCCATCGAACATACCGGCGACCCGGAAGTGCTGGCGCTGATCGAGAACCTGCAGCGCGTGGACCTGACGCCGGTGGAAGAGGCGCGCGGCCTGAAGCGCCTGATCGATGGCAAGGGCTGGACCCAGAACCAGGCGGCGGAGGCACTGGGCAAGACCAAGGGCGAGATCAGCGCCACCCTGCGCATCCTCAGCCTGCCTGAGGATATTCTTGAAGGTGTTCTGACGTCAGAACTCGGCCTGTCGCGCAACGTGTTGGTGGAACTGTCGCGGGTGGATGAACCGGCGGTGCGGGAGCGGCTGATTCAATCTGCGCGCAGCGGCACGCTCAGCATCCGCACCATCCGGGCCGCCAAGGCGCAGGATCAGGCGCCGGAGGTGGTGGAAGGCAAGCCGTCCACCGGTATCACCACCCCGGGCGTGAACTTGGCATCAGTGGAGCGTCTGGTCAGCAATTTGCGGGCCTTGCGCCCTGCGGCGCTGAAGGACAAGGACCGTGACCGGTTGCGGGCCTTGCGCGCCGCCATCGATGCGCTGCTGGGCTGAGGGCCGCGAGGCGCAACTATTGCGCCAGCGCAAAGACGGGGTAGGGACACCGGCGTAGGGAAGGGCGGCCACGGGCGATGACCCGTGCCGCCTTTTTCACGACGGAGAGTACAAATGCGTTCCCTTCCCCTGGCGCTGGTGGCCCTGATGACCCTGGCGGGTCCAGCCTTCGGCGCCGAGCACGTCGTCAAGATGCTGAACAAGGGCGCCGACGGCATGTTCGTGTTCGAACCCGCCCTGGTGAAGATCGCGCCCGGTGACAAGGTGACCTTCCAGTCCGTCGATGCAGGCCACAACGTGGAAAGCATCCCCGGCATGCTGCCGGATGGCGCCCAGGCTTTCACCGGCAAGCCCAATGAGACGCTCACCGTGACCTTCGACAAGCCGGGCGTCTACGGCTATCGCTGCAAGCCGCACTATGGCATGGGCATGGTGGGTGTGGTCGTGGTCGGCACGCCCACCAACCTTGACGCCGCCAAGGCGGTGCCGCAGACGGGCAAGGCGAAGGCCGCCTTCGAGAAGCTGTTGGCTGCTGCCAAGTAACTTGTTGGAAAGACAGGAAGGCGGCGGGGGAGGGATCTCCCATAGGTGCTAACTTAGGAATGAACGGCAGGAGCCCGTCTGTGATTCATGATGGGGATGGACTCCGAAATCCATCCCCATTTCGAAATTGTGATCGCGCCCTGTCGCCTGCGTTGGCAGATCGAACTGGCGTTCAGATCGTTGATCCACGAGGCTGTAGCTCAGGACGCTTTCTCCGCATCGAGAAGAACCCATAGCCGGGCGATTTTGCCCTCCTTGAACTCGGCGGCGTCAGCGCCAGTGACGGCTACTGGTCCGCCTTCCGGACCGGCATGCCAACGCAATACGGCCAGGCCATGATGACCTACTGCCGTGCCCTCGGGAGCAAAGGAGAAGGTAGGCCCGAACTGGTCGAGCAACCGACCTGCCGTAGCACTGATCGCATCGCGGCCCCGAACCACGCCGTCGGGCTCGAACATGATTGGATCAATCACGTAGAGATCCGCCATTGCGAGCGCGCGCTGATCTGAATCTCTTTCGTTGAATACCCGTTCCAGATTGGCGCGTAGCAGGACGTTGTAATCCGGGGTCGCTTCTGCATCCGACATAGTCTTTTCTTTCAATTGCGGGGGGATTTATACTAGGTGGCAAGGTCAGGCGGACAGGCCGCCATCGATGGCGAGTGTCGCGCCCGTAATGAAACCTGCTTCCGGGCCGACCAGAAACGCCACGGCGGCAGCCACTTCCTCGGCCGTGCCATATCGTGCGATCGCCAGATGCGCTTTCAGCATGTCAGCTACCGGCCCTTCCGTAGGGGCCATGCCGGTGTCGATGGGGCCAGGTTGGATGATGTTTGCACGGATACCGCGGGGTCCCAGGTCGCGGGCCCAGCTACGCGTGTATGCAGCGATGGCGGCCTTCGTCGCGACATAATCGGCGATACCGGGAAACACGGTGTGATGCATGGCACCGGCCGTTCCGATCGAGATTATGCTGCCGTCGTCATTCATAAGCGGCACGGCCGTGCGCACAACCGTCGCGACAGCCTTCAGGTTGATGTCGAGCTGACGGTCCAGTGCCGGGATGTCGAGCGCAGGATCGCCGATCAGCCCGGTGACGAACACCCCGGCGGAATTGACGATGATGTCCAGTCCACCCAGCGCGGCATGGGCGTCGCGGACCATGGCCTGGACTTCCGTAGTAACGGACTGATCGGCGCGGAGCGCGATGGCGCGGACCTGCTCCGCTTCCGCGGCGTCGCGAACCGCCTCGGCCTCTGTCTGGGACGACCCGTAGCTGAACGCCACGTCTGCGCCATCCTTCGCCAGCCGCCGGACGATGGCGGCGCCGATGCCGCGTGAACCGCCGGTGACGAGGGCGCGTTTGCCGAAAAGGGACCTTGTCATGATGGACTCCTGAAATGTTGGGGAATTTGTGCGAATGTTGGATGAGGGGTGAACGACTGTGCGCAGGACGATCAGACCAGGCGGGAGCCACCGTCGATGTTGAGCGTCGCGCCGTTCATCCAGCCATTCGCCATTAGGAACACAACCGCCACCCCAGCTTCCTCCGCAGTGCCAAGTCGGTGCAGCGGCAGCGTGGTCTTGAGCCCCTCGACATAGGCGTTGCGTCTGTCGCCCAGCGCCTTGCCGAGCAGGGGTGTGTCGATGGGCCCCGGCGAGAGGGTATTTACCCGGCGCGGGGCAAGTTCGAGCGCAAGACCGCGACCGAGAGACTCCATTGCGGAAGAGGCAGCGGCGAGCACGGCGGTGCCGTAGCCATTCGGGCGATCACCGAGCGCACCTGAGATGAAGGTGATCGAACCATCGGTCGCGAGGCGATCGCCCAATGCTCGCAGGGTGTGAATGGCCGCCCAAATGCGCTCGTCGAACGCGCGGTGCAGCTGTGCCAAATCGGCATCAAGCACCCTGCCAACGACGAAGCTGCCGGCGAGGAGGACCAGATGATCGACGTGGCCGACGTCGGCCAGCGCCTTCTCGATTGTCTCAGGCCGGGTCACGTCGGCGGAGCGCCATCCGGCAAAGCCATGCTCGGCGGCGATCTGTTCCGCGCGGGATTTGTCTAAGCCTAGGATGATGACCTCGGCGCCGGCGGCTTTTGCCTGAATGGCGGCCGAAAGCCCGATACCGGATGTGCCGCCAACAATCAGGACATGGCTGCCGGCGAGCTGACGGGAGAGGAAATCTGCGGTCATCATGTGATCCTTTCGGTGTGCCCTTGAGGTCGATGACCACCAATTATATCTTCGCCTGCGTCTTGATAATTGGGCTCAATGTAGGTTTACTTTTACCATGACAGCACAAATCGGATTGGAGCGCCTGACCGGCATCATCGCTTTCGCGCGCGCCGCCTCGTTGGGCAGCTACACAGCCGCTGCGCGTCAGCTGGGCGTTTCCCCATCCGCAGTCAGCAGGAGCGTCCAGCGCCTCGAGCAGCAGTTCGGTGTGTCGCTCTTCACCCGCACGACCCGATCGCTTACGCTGACATCCGAGGGCCGCGACCTGCATGAACGTGCGCTCCGATTGCTGCGAGAGGCTGAGGAGATCGAGCAGGCGGCACTCGCGGCCCGCGCGGAACCGGCAGGCATGCTTAAGATCGCAGCGCCGCTGCCGATCGGGGTGCATGTGGTAGGTCCTGCCTTGCCGCGTTTCCGAGAGCGCTACCCAAAGCTCTCGATCGACCTCCGGCTCAGCGACCGGATGGTGGATATCATCGAAGAAGGCATCGACATCGCGATCCGCGTCGGGGACCTCGCGGATACGCGCCTCCTGTCGCGCCGGCTTGGTCCTCACAGATTGTGTGCCTATGCCTCCCCCGATTACCTGTCGCGCCGCGGCACGCCGCAACATCCCGACCAGCTCGCGGATCATGAGTGCGTCAACTTTCGCTTCCAGAGTTCAGGCCAGTCGCTGCGCTGGCCGTTTCGGATCGGAGAACGCATCGTGGAGCTGACGCCGAATGCGGGCGTGACGGTGGATGCCAGCGATGGCGTATCTGCGGTACTTGTCGGCGGAGGCGGCATCGGCATCTCAGCAACCTATATCGCCGCCCCACATGTGGCGCGGGGCGAACTCGTGCCTATATTGGAAGCCTATTCGGTTGAGCGAACTGCGGTGACCGCGCTTTGGCCGGAAAGCCGGCGGGGCAGTCCCAACGTTAAGGCGTTCCTGTCCTTCCTCGCCGACCTGTTCAACGGGCCTAAGAGCAGGGACAGCAGCTCTGCGCCTTTTGCAACCTGACTGGCTACAGCTTCACTGGCTTCGAGCCGATTGCGTCTTTTGAACGTCGGCTATTGGAGACACCGAAGTCGTGTTGGCGGCCTAATTCCGCCCGTATAGGAGGACGTCGAGGTGGGACGTTGTCTTTCCTGAACCTCTTGCCCGGGTTGACCCAACTCGCCCAATAATCATATGATAATACTATGGCAGGGAGGCATGGGGCCGCCGCTGACGATCAGCGGACAGGCCCGGACGGCCAGAGGGAAAGAACAACATGACCAGCACAGCTGAACAGACCGCGGTTTCCGTGACCGGGGCGCAGGCCAGCCCAATCGATGAACACGTGACGCCGCTGGACGTGGTCGACCGGCGGCGCTTCCTGGCCACCACGGGCGGCGGCGTCCTGGCCGTGGGGCTGAGCGGCGGACATGCGGCTCTGGCGGCAGGGGCTGTGGCGCCCGTCAACCTGGCGGTCATGGCCCGCACCAGTTGGTCCAACCGCTCCAGCGGCACGCGCCTAGCGGCCATCAACACCAACGCCGCCCCCACCAACTCCAAGGATGATACCGAGGGCGCCTTCGCCACGGAGCCGCACGCCGGTTCCGCCTGGATCGAGTACGCCTGGGATGTGCCGGTGCGTACCAACGCGGTGGACGTCTACTGGTGGCTGGGCGGCTGGAAGGGGGCCTTGCCCACCGGCTGGCGGGTGTCGGCCTGGGATGGCAGGCGCTTCGTACCGGTGCGCAACGCGCAGGGGCTGGGCCTGGCGCCCGACGCCTATAACCGCACCACCTTCGATCCCATCACCACCACGCGGCTGCGCCTGGACATCGATCCGGCGGCCAAGGCCTCCGTCGGCGTGCTGCAGTGGCGGGTGTGGAGCCATGGCGCCGTACCGGTGTTCCCGCCCTTGGTCACCGCCGGCCAGGACCGCGCCGTGGTACTGGGTGGGCAAACCTACCTTGACGGCAGGGTGCGCACCCTGGACGCCGCCCCCGGCGCCGCCGCCCTGTGGCACAAGGTCAGCGGTCCAGGCAGCGTCAGCTTCGCCGACGCCACCCGCGTCGACACCACCGCGCGTTTCTCCGCCCCCGGCGAGTACGTGCTGCAACTGAGCGCCAAGGCGGACGGCAAGACCACCCAATCCACCCTGAAGGTGCGGGCGGAAACGCCGCCGCCGGACGAGCGGCTGGACGTCGTCTACACCACCCCCTACGCCATCGACAGCCCCCTGTGGTCGTCCCGGGCCAAGGCCCTGATCACCCGCTGGATCCCCCACTGCATCGACTATTGCGAGCGCACGGACCTGAAGATCGGGCAGGGCGGCCTGGACAATTTCATGGAGGCGGCCAAGGCCCTGCGCGGGGAGCCGCACGGGTCCCACAAGGGCTATGTCTTCTCCAACGCCTGGGTGCACCAGACGGTGGAATCCATGTGCATCGCCCTGATGGTCGACCCGCAGGGCGACAAGGAGATGATCGCGGCGCAGGACCTGATGCGCCGCAAGCTGGGGGAATGGATACCCGTCATCCTGGCGGCGCAGGAGCCGGACGGCTATCTGCAGACCGCCTACACCCTGGCCGACCGCGCCAAATGGCCGGCGCGCTGGTCGCCGGAGCAGCGGGGCAACCATGAGGGCTATGTCGCCGGGTATTTCATCGAATCCGCCATCAACCACTACACCCTGACGGGCGGCAAGGACCTGCGCCTCTATAACGCGGCCAAGAAGCTGGCGGATTGCTGGGTCGCCAACATCGGCCCGGGCAAGAAGGACTGGTTCGACGGGCACCAGGAGATGGAGCAGGCGCTGGTGCGTTTCGGCCGATTCGTCAACGACATGGAAGGGCAGGGCCACGGCGACGCCTACATCCGGCTGGCGCGCTTCCTGCTGGACAGCCGCCGCGGCGGGTCGGAATATGACCAGAGCCATCTGCCACCCGGCCGGCAGTACGAGGCGGTGGGCCACGCCGTGCGCGCCGTCTACTTCTACTCCGGCATGGCGGACATCGCCGCCGAAACCCGAGACATCGATTACCAGAGCGCCGTGCTGTCCCTGTGGGACAACATGGTGAACAAGAAGTATTACGTCACCGGCGGTGTGGGCAGCGGCGATACGGCGGAGGGTTTTGGCGAGAATTACGCCCTGCGCAACGACGCCTACTGTGAATCCTGCTCCAGCTGCGGCCTGATCTTTTTCCAGTACAAGCTCAACATCGCCTATCACGACGCCAAGTACGCCGACCTCTATGAGGAAACGATGTACAACGCGCTGCTGGGCTCCACAGCGCTGGACGGCCAGACGTTCTGCTACACCAACCCGCTGGTGGATACCGAACGCACCACCTGGCACGTCTGCCCCTGCTGCGTCGGCAACATCCCGCGCACCCTGCTGATGGTGCCCACCTGGGCCTATGCCAAGGACAAGGCGGGCGTGAACGTGAACCTTTTCATCGGCAGCCGGGTCAACGTGGGCGATGTCGCCGGCACGGCGGTGGAGATGGTGCAGAAGACCAACTACCCCTGGGAAGGGGCGGTCGCCCTGACCGTCAACCCGGCCAAGGCGACATCCTTCGCCGTGCGCATCCGCGTGCCCGACCGCGCCACCAGCACCCTTTACACCGCCGCGCCGCCGGTGCGCGGGCTGGAGAGCCTGACGGTGAACGGCAACGCCGTGCAGTACCGCATGGAAAAGGGCTATGCGGTAGTGGAGCGGGAATGGGCGGCCGGTGATCGCATCGACTTCGTCCTACCCTTGGCCGTGCAGCGCGTCACGGGCGACGACAAGGTGGAGGCGACCCGGGGCAAGGTCGCCTTGCGCTATGGTCCCCTGGTCTACAACGTGGAGAAGGCCGACCAGCCGTCCATCAATCAGCTGCTGGCGGCCACGCCGGTGACCGCCGAATGGCGGCCCGACCTGCTGGGTGGCGTGGTCGCCCTCAAGGGCCAGTGGCAGGATGGCACGCCTATGCTGGCCATCCCCAACTACGCCCGCATGAACCGTCTGCCATCGGCGGCCGGCGGCGTCGGCGGCACCGACTCCGGCATCAACTACGCCATCGGCGCCCAAGGCCAGGTGGTGGCGGCCGATACCACCGGGGAACCGGAGGGGCATGACCGCGGCCACGCCCGGCATTCGCAGGTGTGGATCACCGTCGCCTAATATGCGTGGCATTTGAGCGTAATCGCTCAAATGCCCTCAAGCGCCGGCGCCCGCATACGCGGGCTTGGCTATCCTTGTAACTTGAATGAGGCCGCGTCGGGTAAGCTACCAGACGCGGTGGCAGGCAAGAGGCCGCGCTATCCTAGGGCCACCAAGCC
>NZ_VITO01000038.1:0-26162 GCF_007828025.1 Nitrospirillum bahiense | reverse complement strand
TGGCCTTCGCCAGCACCACCGGCCGGGTCAACACCGACGGCCTGGCCGTCAACCTGGGCGCCACCCTGCAGCAGAGCGAAGCCTTCAGCCTGCGCCTGGAGTACAACGGCGAGTACCGCCACGACTACCAGAGCCACGGCGGCGTCCTCCGCGCCAGCTGGAGCTTCTGATCAGGCGGTACAGCACGTGATCACGGCCGAGGGGCAGGTCGGACTTGCTCCTCGGCCGGCCGGGTTTGCAGTCGTGCCTTGCACCGATGGAGTCGTCCGTGAATGAATTGGTGGTGTGGATGCCGCTTTCCCCGGCATCGGCGGGATGCCAGGCGATGATGTCCCGCTGGACATCGTTAAAGGGGGCGCCCTGACCACGACACGACGTACTTGGTGGCGATAGACCACGTCATCCTTCCCGCGCGATCAGGTGCAGGAATGACCCCGCCACGCTGCCCCGTCGGCTGCCCAAGGGGCCCAAGTCGGTACCGTCGGCGGCCTTGGCGGTCAGCAGGGGCGCATCGGTGCCGGGGGCCAGGACGCTGGCGTAATGGAACTCATGGCCGCGGAAGCGGCTGCCGGCCGGGCCCAGGGCCATGTCGCCCAAGGTGGTGACCAGGCGGTAGCCCAGGTGCAGCTTGCGCTTGGCGAAGCTGGTTTGGACCGATAGCAGGCCCAGCATCTGATGCGCCTGGCCTTCGGCATCCACTAGGACCTCGCCCAGGGTCATGTAACCGCCGCATTCGCCGAAGATGGCGGCACCCCGCGCGGCGAGGGCGCGCATCCCGGCCTTGAAGGTCTGCGCGGCCGATAGGCGGCCGGCGTGCAGCTCGGGATAGCCGCCGGGCAGCACCACCGCGTCGGCGTCGGCGTCGGGCGCCTGGTCGGCCAGGGGGGAAAACGGCAGCACCTCCGCCCCCGCCCACCGCCAGCCGGCCAGCACATGCGGATAGACGAAGCTGAAGGCCGCGTCGCTGGCCAGGGCGATGCGCTGCCCCGGTGGCGGCAGGGCAGGCGGGGCGACACCAGTTATGGCCGGCGTATAGGGCACGGCCAAGGCCGCCAGGCGGTCCAGATCGACATGGCTTTCCACCCAGGCGCCCAGGGTGGAAAGCCGCTCGGCCAGGGCGTCGGTTTCCGACGCCTGCACCAGGCCCAGGTGGCGCTCCGGCAGGGCATGGCCCGGGGTGCGGGGCAGGGCGCCCAGCACCGGAATGCCCAGGGCGTCGATGGCGCCCTCGATCAAGCTGCGGTGGCGGGGGCTGGCGATGTTGTTCAGCACCACGCCGGCCAGGCGCACATCGTCGCGATAGGTCGCGAAGCCTTTGACGACGGCCGCCACCGATTGCGACGCCCCGCGCCCGTCCACCACCAGCACCACGGGCCAGCCGGTGCGGGCCGCGAGGTCGGCCGTGGCGCCGTTGCCCCAGGCGCCTACCCGGGCCACGCCGTCGAACAGACCCATCAGGGCCTCGCAGATCAGCAGTTCCCCCCCGTTGGCGGCCTGTGAGGCCAAGCCATCGACCAGGGCCGGTTCCATGGCCCAGCTGTCCAGGTTCAGGCTGGGGTGGCCGCAGGCGGCGGCATGGAAGGCGGGATCGATGTAATCCGGTCCGGACTTCGCGGCGCGCACGTCCAGCCCCCGGGCGCGGAAGGCCGCCAGCAGGCCCAGGGTCAGGGTGGTCTTGCCGGAGCCCGAGGCGGGTGAGGCGATGATGAGGCCCGGGGCGATGCGCTCAGCCATGGGATGCCACCCCCAGCCAGTCCAAGGTGCCGCGCAGCTCCGCGATGGCGCCGATGACGATGATGGCGGGTGGCGCCAGGCCGCTGTCGGCCAGATCTTGCGCGCAGGTGGCCAGGGTGCTGGTCATCACCTTCTGGCGCGGTGTGGTGGCGTCGCAGATGACGGCCACGGCGGTGTCGGCCGCCAGGCCACCCTCTATCAGCGCCGCGGCGATGCTGCCCAGGCCCCGCCACGCCATGTACAGGATCAGCGGCGCCTTGGTGGCGGCCAGGGCCGCCCAGTCCGGCCCGTCGCCCGCCGACTGGCCGGTCACCAGGATCACAGCCTGGTTGGCGGTGCGGTGGGTGGCGGGAATGCCGGCATAGGCGGGGCCCGCCAGCCCGGCGGTGATGCCTGGCACCACGCGGAACGGCAGACCGGCGGCCACCAGGGCCAGTGCCTCCTCACCTCCCCGGCCGAAGACGAAGGGATCGCCCGCCTTCAGCCGCAGCACGCGCAGGCCTTGCCGTCCCAGTTCCACCAGGCGCAGGCTGATATCTTCCTGTGCCGGGGAGGGGCGGCCGCCACGCTTGCCGGCGAATTCCTTCACCGCGGCGGGGTTGGCCATGTCCAGGATGCGCTCGTCCACCAGCGCGTCGTAGACGATATGGTCCGCCTGGCGTAGAGCATGCAGAGCCAGCAGCGTCAGCAGGCCGGGGTCGCCCGGTCCCGCACCCACCAGCCAGACGCTGCCGGGCTGGAAGTCGGGAAAGGCCAAGGTCGGTAGGGTCAGGTCAGTCATGGACGTGGACGGCGATATCGATACGGAGGGGACGGAAGGGCGCGCGCTGCGCCGCGGCTGGACCACCGGCGCCTGCGCCACGGCGGCGGCGGCGGCGGCCACGGCGGCCTTGTTCGGCGGTGACTTTCCGGACCCGGTGACCATCACTCTGCCCGGCGGGCAGCGTCCGGCCTTCGCCCTGGCCGTCACCGAGCGTGGTGACGGCTGGGCCCAGGCGGGCGTGATCAAGGACGCGGGCGACGACCCTGACGTGACCCATGGCGCCCTGGTGCGGGCGCGCGTCACGGCGGGGGCGGGGGGCAGCGGCGTCACCTTCCGCGCCGGGCCCGGTGTCGGCACCGTGACCTTGCCCGGCCTGCCGCTGCCGGTGGGCGAACCCGCCATCAACCCCGTGCCCCGCGCGATGATCCGCGAGGCGGTCACCGCCGTGGCCCAGGCCGCCGGACGTCCGGCGGACCTGGTGGTGGAAATCGGCATCGACAATGGCGAGGTGCTGGCCCGGCGCACCATGAACGCGCGCCTGGGCATCATCGGCGGCCTGTCGGTGCTGGGCACCACCGGCATCGTCGTGCCTTATTCCTGTGGCGCCTGGATCGCCAGCATCCATCGCGGCGTGGACGTGGCCCGGGCGGCCGGCCTGCCCCACGTCGCCGCCTGCACCGGCCGCACGTCGGAGGCGGCGGTGACCCGCCGCTACGGCCTGCCGGAACAGGCGCTGCTGGACATGGGCGACTTCGCCGGCGGCACGCTGAAATACCTGCGCCGCCATCCCGTGCCACACCTGACCATCGCCGGCGGCTTCGCCAAGCTGGGCAAGCTGGCCCAGGGCCTGATGGACTTGCATTCCAAGCGTCACGCGGTGGATCTGGACTGGCTGGCAGGCGTGCTGGCCGACTTGGGCGCCACGCCCGATCTGGTGGCCAAAGCGCGCGGCGCCAACACGGCGCTCGAGGTGCTGCAGCTGGCCGACGCCGCCAGCCTGCCCGTGGCGAACCGGGTGGCGGAAATGGCACGCGCTGTGGCGCTGCGGGTGCTGGAGGACGCGCCCATCACCGTAGACGTGATCGTCATCGACCGGCAGGGCGGTATCATCGGTCAGGCTGGTGGGGTGGGCCAGGCTCACTCCCCCCTCCCGCGATAGCGGCGCTGATAGCCGGCGTCGTAAAGCGCGCTGGCGCGGAAATCCTCGGTCCCCAGTGCCTTGCCCACCAGGATCAGGGCCGTGCGCTCGATGGGGTTGGCGGCCACCTGCCGGGCGATGTCGGCCAGGGTGCCGCGCAGCACCCGCTCTTCCGGCCAGGAGGCGCGATAGACTACCGCCGCCGGGCAGTCCGCGCCGTACAGCGGCGTCAGGCGTGCCACCACCTCATCGATGACGTGGATGGACAGGTGGATGGCCAGCGTGGCGCCGGACTGGCCCAGCACCTCCAGCGTCTCATTGGTCGGCATGGCCGACGCCCGGCCGCCGGTGCGGGTGATGACCAGGGTCTGGCTGACCTCCGGCAGGGTCAGCTCGCGGCCCAGGGCGGCGGCGGCGGCGGCGAAGGCCGGCACGCCGGGCGTGATGGTGTAGGGGATGCCCAGGTCCTTCAGGGCCCTCAACTGCTCGCCCAGGGCGCTGTAGACCGACAGGTCGCCGGAATGCAGGCGGGCGACATCCTGGCCCGCCGCATACGCCGCCTGGAACTCCGCCACGATTTCCGACAGCGACAGCGGGGCGGTATCGACGATGCGGGCGTCCGCCGGTGCATGGGCCAGCACGGCGGCCGGGACCAGCGACCCGGCATAAAGGCAGACGGGGCAACGGGCGATCAGGTCGCGGCCGCGCAGGGTGAGCAGGTCGGGCGCGCCGGGGCCGGCGCCGATGAAATGCACGGTCATGGGAGGATGCCTTCGGAACAGGCCACGGCGCAGGTGCTGCCCGACCCCTGGATGCGGGCCAGGATCAGGTGGGCGTTCGGATTCTGCGGGGCGCCACAGGCGGCCAGCGCCGCCGCTTCCGCCACCGGGGGCAGGCCGTGGCCAGGGGCAGCGCTGGGGCTGGGCGTGGTGACGGTACGCAAGGCATCTTCCTCCAGGCCCAGCAACGGCAGGCCCAGCGTGGCCGCGGCCTGGACCAGGCCCGGCTCCTTGACCTTGCGGGCCAGGGTGTTGAGGGTAAGGCCGGCGGGCGCCACGCTCCAGCCCAGGCGAGACCAGGCCTGGGCCAGCAGATCGAGGATTTCCGCCGCCTCCACGCCCCGGCGACAACCGATTCCGACAGCGGTTGTCATAGCGGCTTCTCCACCCGCCATAGCGTGACCGGCATCAAGGGTCGCCATCCCCGGAACTTCCCTAGAGGCACAGCGCGCTCCACCGACAGGCGGGTGAGCGACCCGCCCAGTGTGGTGTGCCATTGGGAAAGTGCGGCCTCCGTCTCCAGGGTCACGGCCGTGGCCACCAAGCGCCCGCCCGGGCGCAGGGCCTGCCAGCAGGCCTCCACCACGCCGGCACCGGTCAGGCCGCCACCGATGAAGACAGCATCCGGCTGGGGCAGGTCCGCCAGCGCATCCGGAGCGGCGCCCTCGCGAAAGTCCAGGTTGGGCACGCCGAAGGTCAGGGCGTTGGCGCGGATGGCGGCCACGCGGTCGACCCTGTCTTCCACCGCCACGGCGCGGTTGGCCGGGTCCGCCAACAGCCATTCGATGGCGATGGAGCCGGAGCCGGCCCCCACGTCCCACAGCATCTCCCCGCGCCCGGGGGCCAGGTGCGACAGTGCCACGGCACGCACCTCGCGCTTGGTGATCTTGCCGTCGTGCTGGAACCAGTCGTCGGGCAGTCCCGGGCTGCGCGGCAGCACCCGGGCGCCGGGGGTGATGGCGCAGGTCAGCGCAATGGTGTTCAGGTCCTGGATATCGCCGTCCGGCCAGGCGTCGGCCGGTGCGGCGCTCAGCCGCTCGCGCGGGCCGCCCATGGCCTCCAGCACGGTGAGCGTGCTGGGGCCGAAGCCGCGCTCGCGCAGCAGGGCCGCCAGCTTGGCCGGTGTGGTACCGTCCCAGCTCAACAGCAGCAGGCGGGCCCCGGGAAACAGGTGGGGGATGACGGCCTCCAGCGGGCGGCCGTGTAGTGACAGGCAGGTGACATCCTGCAAGGCCCAGCCCAGGCGGGACGCCGCCAGGGTGAAGGCGCCGGGCGCTGGAAGCACACGCGTCTCCGCCGGCGGCACCTGGCGGGCCAGCGTGGCGCCGATGCCGAACCACTGCGGATCACCGCTGGCCAGCACGGTCACCGCCTGGCCGCGCCGGGCCAGCAGGGTGGGGAAGGCGTCGCTGAGCGGGCTGGGCCAAGCCAGACGCTCCTGCCCCGCCGTCTCCGGCACCAGGGCCAGGTGGCGGGTACCGCCGACCAACAGGCAGGATCCGGTCACGGCGGCCCGGGCGGCGGGCGGCAGGCCCTCCCATCCATCTTCGCCAATGCCGACAATGGTCAGCCAGGGAATGGTCAGCAAGGGGGTGCCGGTGCTAGTCATGGCCGGCACACGGGAACGGGGTTGGGGCGATGCGGATATTGGTCCTGGGCGGCACGACGGAGGCGCGACAGCTGGCGAGCCTGCTGGTGGGTGACGATCGTTTCCAGGCCACGCTGTCGCTGGCCGGCCGCACGCGCGATCCGGCGCCTCAGCCCTTGCCCACCCGCATCGGTGGCTTCGGTGGTGTTGCGGGCCTGGCGGACTATCTGCGGGCGGAGGGCGTGCGGGCCGTCATCGACGCCACCCATCCCTTCGCCGACCAAATCAGCCTCAATGCCGAGGCGGCCTGCGCCGCTGCCCACGTTTCCCTGGCCGTGCTGACCCGCCGCCCCTGGACGGCAGGCGCGGGCGACGATTGGCGCCGGGTGCCCACCATGGCCGCAGCGACCCAGGCGCTCGCCGGCCTGCCTGACACCGTCTTCCTCACCGTGGGGCGGCAGGAGCTGACGCCCTTCCTGGTCCTGGATCGCCGATTCCTGGTGCGGGCGGTGGACCCGCCGGATGCCCTGCCGGTCGGTGCCACTCTGGTGCTGGACCGGGGCCCTTACACGCTGGCGAGTGAAGTGGCGCTGATGCGGAGCCAGGGCGTCGGCACCCTGGTGACCAAGAACAGTGGTGGCGATGCCACGGCGGCCAAGCTGCAAGCCGCGCGATCCTTGGGCCTGCCCGTGGTCATGGTTGACCGGCCGCCGGCCGGAACGGCACCCCGGCTCTATACCGCGTCCGACGCCATCGACTGGCTGGCCGCTCACGGCACCTCCGCCGTATAGCTGCGCGGCGTGTAGACCCAGACATCACCTAATCCGTCAGTGCCCTTGCGCGGCAGCAGCCGGGTCTGGCTGGACCCGATCAGCACCAGGGTGCGCATGTCGGCCGTGGCCGGGTCGCAGTCGGCCAGGGTGGTGATGGTGATGTCCTCATCATGGCGGCCCACGGCGCGGGCCAGCACTACCGGCGTGGCCGGATCCTTCATACTGCGTAGGGTGTCCAGCGCGGCACCCAGCTGCCAGGGCCGGGCCTTGGAGATGGGGTTGTAGAGGGCGATGACGAAGTCGGCCTCCGCCGCCAGGCGCAGGCGCTTCAGCACCACCTCCCAGGGTTTCAGGTTGTCCGACAGGGACAGCACGCAGAAGTCGTGCCCCAGCGGCGCGCCCACCCGCGCGGCGGCCGCCAGCATGGCGGACACGCCGGGGCACACCCGCACCGGCACCTCGGCCCAGGCGGGGTCGTCGCCGGATTCCAGCGCCTCGAACAGGGCCGACGCCATGGCGAAGACGCCGGGGTCGCCGCCCGACACCAGGGCTACCTTGCGGCCCGACACCGCCAGATCCAACGCCAGACGGGCGCGCGACAGCTCTACCCGGTTGTCGGAGCCGTGGCGGCGGTGGAAGCTCTGCGGGATGCGGTCGAGATAGGGGCCATAGCCCACCAGGTCGGTGGCGCTGGCCAGCACGTCCGCCACCTCCGGCGTCAGCCAGCGGTCGGGTCCGGGGCCCAAACCCACGACGGTCAGCGAACCGAGGGCGCTCATTCCGCCACCTCGGACTTGGCCGTCTGGGGGGCGGTCAGCACGTCGCCGCGCTTGCCCTGACCTGGGATCAGAATCATGGCGAAGTAAGGGGCGACGTCGGGCGCCTCGGCCAGGGGGTGCACCCGCTGGGTCTCGGTCGTGCCGCGCTCCACATACCAGGCGCGGCCGGTCAGGCCCAGGCTTTCGATCGCCCGGCGCACCTTGGGCAGGTTGCCGCCCAGCTTCATGACGGCGGCGGCATCGGCGCGGCTGAGGGCAGCGGCCAGCTCCACCTCGCCCAGCGTGCCCGGGATGACCGACAGCACGTCGTCGCGGATGGTTAGGGGAATGGGCAGCTGCGCCGCACAGCCCAGGATGGAGGGCACGCCCGGCACCACCTCCACCCGGAAGCGGTGCGCCAGGCGCAGATGCAGGTGCATATAGGACCCATAAAAGAACGGGTCACCCTCGTTCAGCACCGCCACGGACTTGCCGGCGGCCAGCACGTCCGCCAACCGTTCCGCCTGCTCATCGAAGAAGCCCTCGATGGCGGCGGCATAGGCGGGGCTGTCCGGTGGCAGTTCGGTCGTGATGGGATAGACCATGGGCACCTCCTCATGGGTGCCATCCAGATGGGCGGCCGCGATGCGCCGGGCCTGGCCGGCGCCGCCGCGTTTGGCGAAATAGGCCACCACGGGGCAGGCGCGCAGCAGGCGCACCGCCTTCAGCGTCATCAGCTCGGGGTCACCAGGGCCGGTGCCGATGCCGTAGAGGGTGCCGGGCCCCAAAGTGCTGGAAGCGATGTCGGTCATGGCGTTCACTCCCGGTCCGAGGCCAGGGCGTTGACCGCCGCCGCGGCCATGGCGCTGCCGCCCCGCCGGCCGGCCACGGCCAGATAGGGCAGGCCCCAGGGATTGGCCGCCAGGGCGTCCTTGCTCTCCGCCGCCCCGACGAAGCCCACGGGGAAGCCCAGGATGGCGGCCGGACGGGGGGCGCCGGCCGCGATCATTTCCAGCAGGTGGAACAGGGCGGTGGGCGCGTTGCCGATGGCAACCACCGCGCCCGCCAGATGGGGCCGCCACAGTTCCAGAGCGGCGGCGGAGCGGGTGGTGGCGAGGTCCTGCGCCAGGGCGGGCACGGCGGGGGCGGTCAGGGTGCAGATAACGGGATTGTCGGCCGGCAGGCGGGCGCGGGTGACGCCGTGCGCCACCATCTGGGCGTCGCACAGGATGGGCGCGCCGCTGCGCAGGGCGGCGCGGGCGGCCGCCCCCACGTCCGATGAGAACAGCAGGTGCTCGGCCGTTTCGACCAGCCCCGCCGCATGGATGATGCGCACGGCCACGGCGCGCAGATCCTGTGGCAGATGCTCCAGCCTGGCCTCTTCCCGGATGATGGCGAACGACCGGGCGTAGATGGCGGCGCCATCGCGGATGTAATCGTACTGCGGGGGCTCGCCTTGGCTATGGGGCTCGGGACTGGACACGGGCGGGCTTTCCTCTACGCGACGATAGTGGCCTCGACCAGGGCGGCCACTTCGGCCGGCCCGCCCAGGCGGGTGATGAGGGCGGCCGGATCCTCATCCGCCCGCATCCGGTGGGTATAGACAGCTTCCAGCGCCGCCACCAGCGATGTCGCACGCGCGGCCGTCACGCCGCGCCATTGCGCCGCCCCGCCGGCGGGGGCCAGCAGGCTGACATCATAAGCCTGATCGCCGCGCGCCGTCAGCGTGACCAGCGCCGACGCGGGGTGGGCGCAGCCCTTGGCGCAGGCCGAGACATGGATATGCCCGCGCGCCAGCAGGCGGGGGGCGACCCGGGCCAGCGCCAAGGCGTCGCCGCGCGCGTCCGTCAATCCTGAATCGCAGGCACCACGACCACTGCAGGCCGACAGCGCCAGGCGGGGGTCCTCGGGCGCCAGGATGAACAGTCCTGTGGGCTGAAAGATTTCAACCAAGTCACTGCCGCCTCCTTCCAGCAGCACGGTGCGCCAGGGGGTCAGGCGCAGGGCCGGCGTCATGTGCGCGACGAGCGCCAGCCATTGAACGCTCATGCCGCCGAAGGGAAAGCCGAGGCCCACCCAGCCAGCGTGCGCCCCCAGCACTTGTTCAAGGCGCAGGCCAGGCAGGCCGGTGTCGAGGGGCATCGGGGCCAGGGCCACGCGGGTGGCAAGCCCAGCCGTGCCCTCCGCCGCCACCAGGGCGGCCAGGCGCCGGTAGCGGCCGTTCGAGAGGCGGACATAGGCGCGGGCCAGGGTGAGGGCGGTGTTCACCACCGCGTCGGCGGTGCAGACACCCAGCGGCGTGGCGCCGGGCTGATCTCCGCCCACCGCCACCCGGAACAGGCCGGTGCCAGGCAGCGCGTCGAAGCGGACATCGGCAACGGTATCGGCCAGGGGCGCTTGGCCGCCACCGTTCAGGACGAAACTGAACTTGGCCGGCAGCGCGGCCCACAGGTCGGGACTATCGGCCAAGGCGGCGTCCAGCGCCTGGGCCAGGGGGCGCACGGGCGCGCACGCCGGGTCCAGGCCGCAGGTGGGGCTGCACAGCACGTTGCGCACCCTCTCCGCCGCCGGCTCGCCGTTGACCAAGCCCAGCTCGCGCAAGGCGTCGGTCAGGGCGGGCAGTGCCGCTTCGGTCACGCCGCGGATCTGCAGGTTGGCCCGTTGGCTCAGATCCACCAGGCCATTGCCGTAACGCTCCGCCAGGCCGCAGATTGCCGCCACCATCGGCCCCGGCAGCCTGCCGCCGGGAATGCGTAGACGCACCAGCAGGCCGTCGGCCACCGCCATGGGCACCAGTGCGCCGGGGCAGGCGCCCCGCACACGCGGCGGATTGATGGGGGTACTCATGCCAATTCCTCCCGCAGGCGGGTTAGATCCTCGGGCGTGGAATTGCGCCGGGGATGCCACAGGCCGCGCTGCAAAGCTTCCTGGAACCGGTCCAGGATTTGCCGGGCGGCGTCGGGGTTGCTGTCCGACAGGAAGGCCCAGGTTTCGCTGTCCGCCACATAGGCATCATAGAGGCTGTCCACCTGGTGCGATCGCACGGCGCCCGTCAGTGCCGCCAGGGCCACGGCGCCATCCACCGTGCGGGCCAGGTTGGCGGCCCCGCTGTGGCCATGGCGGCGTTGCCCGTCGATCCAGCGTGGGTTGGCGGCGCGGCCGCGCACCACGCGGGCGGCCTCCTCCGCCAGGGTGCGGGGCGTGATGCGCTCCGGCTCGGCGCTGTCGACATGATAGAGGACAGGGTCGCTGCCCAGCAGGCCGGCGGCGGCGGCGAACCCGCCCTCGAACTGGGTCATGCCGTCGTTGTCCAGTACGTCGGTTTCGCGTTGGTCCTGGATATGGACCAAGGCGTCGGCCAAGCCCACGCGCCGGCGGAACAGGGCGGGCAGGGCCACGCCGTCCAGGCCCAGGCCGTAGGCGTGGCAGCCGGTGTCGAGATAGGCGGTGCCCAGCTGGTCGCGTGCCTGCCAGTCGCCGGTGGCCAACGGTTGCGCCAGGCCGGTGCCATAGCCGCCAGGGGCGGCGCCGAAGACGCGGGCGGTCGCTCGGCGGTCAGCCTCCGCCCTATCCATGCCGCCGGTCACCAGGGCGTCACGGTCGGTGCGCATGGCGGTGGCCAGGGGATTGACCGCGTCCGGCTCGTCCAGCCCGGCGACCTTGCACGCCGCCTGGTCGAACAGGGCCAACTGCGCCGGGAACATGTCGCGGAACAAGCCGGAGACGCGCAGGGTCACATCCACGCGCGGGCGGCCCAGCACGGTGGCCGGCAACACCTCCACGCCCGTCACCCGGCCGCTGCCAGCCTCCCACAGGGGGCGCACGCCCATCAGGGCCAGGGCCTGGGCCAGTTCTTCCCCGCCGGTGCGCAGGGTGGGGCTGCCCCAGCAATCCACCACCAGTTGGCGCGGCCAGTCGCCTTGGTCTTGCAGATGGCGCGTCAGCACGGCATCCGCCCCCTTCCAGCCCAAGGCCCAGGCGCTGGGCGTGGGTACGGCGCGGGGGTCGATGGCGTAGAGGTTGCGGCCGGTGGGCAGCACATCGGCCCGGCCGCGCGCCGGCGACCCACCGGGGCCTGGGGCGACGAAGCGGCCGTCCAGGCCGGCCAGCAGGGCGGCCATCTCCGCCGGGCCGCTGGCCGCCAACGGGGGCGCCACCTCGGCCCGCAGAGCGGCCAGGACGGCCGCAGCCCTTTTCCATTCCGGATACGGAACGATCTGGCCTGACACCAGATCCCGCACCAGGCCGTCCAGCGCCGCCCGCACCCGCCCAACGGAGGGACCGGTGCTCGTCCGCTCCGCCAGCAGGGTCGGCAGGGGATGGGGCCAGGGCGCCGCGGCGTCGCCTGTGAACAGATCCTCCAGCGTGCCGGCCAGGCCCAGGTCGCGGGCCAACGCCTCGGTCATGGATGGCTGATCACGGCGGGGAAAGCGCGCCATGGCGGCCAGGAAGGCGGCCTGGGCGCCGTCGTCCGGGGCCGTCCCGAAGACATGCAGCCCGTCGCGGATCTGCATCTCCTTGATGTCGCAAAGATGGGCATCCAGCCGGGCCAGGGCCTCGTCGGGAAGATCCCCCGTGGCCGGATCGGCCGGCAGATTCAGGTCGCGGGTGACGCCGGCCTCCCAGGCCAGGTCGCGGATGCGGGCCCGCAGGGTGGGCAGGCGGCGCGGGTCCAGGCTCTGCGCCTGGGCGTATTCGTCCAGCGCTTGCTCCAGGGCCGCCAAGTCGCCGTGCAGCCCCGCCGGCACGGGCGGCGGCGGCAGGTGCCCCACCAGCACGGCGCCCAGGCGACGGCGGGCCTGCACGCCTTCGCCGGGGTTGGTGGCGATGTAGGGGTAGAGGACGGGCAGGGGGCCGGCCAGCCGCTCCGGCCAGCAGTCGGCCGACAGCGCCACGGCTTTGCCCGGCAACCATTCCAGGGTGCCATGGGCGCCCACCTGCACCAGGGCATGGATGTCCATCACATGGCGCAGCCACAGGTGAAAGGCGGCATAGCCGTGGCTGGGCGGGGTATCGGGGTCATGGTGGGCGGCGCTGTCGATGGCGCCATGCCCCCGGCTGGGCTGGACCGCCACCAGTATGGTGCCGCAGGGTTGGACGCGAAAGCGCAGTGCACCGTCATGCGCCAGAGGGTCGGCCGAGGGTGGCCCCCACCGGGCGGTGATGGTGGCTTGCGCCGCCGGGTCCATCAGCCGGGCATAATCGGCCAAGCTAAGGCCTGGCGTGTCGCCGTCGAGGGGTCGGCGCAGGGCGGCCATCAGGGCGGCACCGTCGGGTGGCACATCCGTTACCCCATAGCCGGCACCGGCCAGAGCTGCCAGCATCGCCAGGGTGCTGGCCGGCGTGTCCAGGCCCAGCGCCAAGCCGGTGCCGCCGCGGGCAGGATAATCGGACAGCACCAGGGCCACGCGGCGCCCCGCCGGCGGGGTGGCGGCCAGGCGGGCCCAGGCGGCCGCTTTCTCGGCCAGCGCGTCCACCCGGTCGACACGGGGGCGGCTCAAGGTCGGGGCGTATTCCAAGGCCGGGTCCCAGTCGGCCGCCGCCTTGAAGGCGATGGCGGGGCCCTGCAGGCGGCCGTCCATCTCCGGCAGCACCACGGTCATGGCCAGATCTGCGGGACCCAAGCCGGCGCGGGCTTTTTCCCACAGCGCCTCCGTGCCCGTGGACAACACGGCCTGCAGCACCGGCACACCGGGGGCGTCCAGGGGCGACCGGTCTTCCAGGCCCTGGCGCGCGGAAAATCCGGTGGCGTTCAGGACCACGGCCGGCCGGAGGGCCGCCAGTTCGGCCGCCAGCCACTGGGCGGCCGGGCCCTCCTTCAGGCTGGCCGCGTAATAGAGGTGGGGCGCCAGGCCGCGCCGGGCCAGGGCGTCGGCCAGCGCGTGCAGAGGCGCCAGGTTGCCGGCCTGCAGGTGCGATCGATAGAAGACCAGTGCCGCGGGCGGACCTGCGACAGGGACTGGCGCGTGCCAGCCTTCATGACGGCCATAGCGGGGCAGGGGCATGGGCTCGCCCGCCAGCAGGTCGGCGGGCGGCGGCCGTCCCAGCAAATGGGCGGACTCGGCCAGCAGCCGGGCCATGTTGTCGGGCCCGCCCTCCACGAAACAGCGCCAGAGATGGCGGGCCGTGGCCATGTCCACCGTGCAGGCGCCCTCCAGGCCGGGATCGGCCTTGGCCTCGCCCGGCAGCACGGCTAGAGGGACGCCGCGGGCCCGGCAGACCTCCGCCACCTGCTCCAGCCCATAGCGCCAATAGCCGGCGCCACCGTTCAGGCGCAGCACCACCAAACGGGCGCGGGATACCACCGCCTCGACATACATATCGACGGATAGGGGATGCCCCAGGCGCATCAGATTGGCCAGGCGCAGCGTGGGCCGCCAGGGAACATTACCCACGGCGTGGTAGGCGGCGGCCACCGCCGATAGGTCACTGTCGGAAAAGGACAGCAACACGCACTCCGCCGGCGTCTGCCCCAAATCCTCGGCTTGGGGGGACGCCAGCAGATCCTCGGCCTGGGTGGGCAACAGGTGCATGGGAGGGGCGGAACCCGTGTGACGACACTAAACGACGAAAAGCGAGCTTTATGCCGCTCTAGCCCCTATACGCCGTCAATTCAACAGCGGGATGGGTCAACAGCGGGATTGGCGCAGGGCACCGCTTCGCGTCCACGCCTCGTCCGCGCGGTCAATCAGGCGGCCAGCGCCGCCTCGATGGCCGCCCTGTCCAGGCCCGTCTCACCGATTACCACCAAGCGGCTGCGCCGTGCCTCGTCCGGGGCCCACAGCCGATCGTAGCTGGTCTGGATGCGGGGGCCCACACCCTGCACCAGCAGGCGCATGGGCTTGCCCGGCACATCGATGAAGCCCTTCAGGCGCAGGATGCCGAAGCGCTGGGTGACCTCGCCCAGCCGGCGGACCAGGGCCTCCGGATCGGCCTGGGACGGCAATTCGGCGACAAAGCTGGTGAAGTCATCGTGGTCGTGATCTTCCTCGTTGTCGTGATGGCTGACGCGGGCGTCCAGGTCGGCCTCCGCCGCGGCCGACAGGCCCAGCAGCACATTGGGGTCGACATCGCCATGGGCCACGCGCACCAGGGGCGGGGCGGTGGGCCGCAGGGCCTTCACCGTCTCCGCCACGGCGGCCAGCCCGGCCTCGTCCACCAGGTCGGTTTTGCTGACCAGGATCAGGTCGGCGCACAGCACCTGGTCCTCGAACACCTCCTGTACGGGGGTTTCGTGCTCCACCGTGGCGTCGCCGGCCTCCATGGCGGCCTTCTGCCGGGCCAGCGCCTCGGCATCGGGCGCGAACCGGCCCTCGGCCACGGCATCGGCCGCCACCACCGCCACCACGCCGTCCACCGTAACACGCGAGCGCACCGCCGGCCAGGTGAAGGCGCGCACCAGCGGCTTGGGTAGGGCCAGGCCGCTGGTCTCGATGATAATGTGGTCCGGCGGGTCGGCGCGGTTCAGCAGGGTTTCTAGCGCCGGCACGAAATCATCCGCCACGGTGCAGCACAGGCAGCCGTTGGCCAGTTCAATCACCCGATCCTCCGGGCAGGCCGCGTCGCCGCAGCCCTTGAGCACCGCGCCGTCCACACCGACGTCGCCGAACTCGTTGATGATCAGCGCCAGCTTGCGGCCTCCCGGGTTCTGCAGCAGCCCGCGGATCAGCGTGGTCTTGCCGGCACCGAGGAAGCCGGTGATGACGGTGGCGGGGATTTTGGGCGAGGGGGCGGACATGGGCGTGTCTTTCAGGTACCTAAGGGACGGAAGTGGATGCTGCGAAACTTTGAACAAAAAGAGAAGAGGCGATAAAATCATGTCTACCTGAGGGAATGCTTTGCGAAGGGTAGTCTATAAGGTTGGCCTTCATCGCGAAGCATCAGGGGACTGAGCGACAAAGTGATCCAGTTCACCTTCCCGCCACGATATGCCGATGGCCCGACGGCCCGGTACGTGACGCACATGTTCGACAGGCGATGCCAGGAGAATGGCATCGAACGCCGCCTTACCAAGATCAGGCATCCCTGGACCAACGGCCAGGTCGAGCGCATGAACCGAACCATCAAGGAAGCCACGGTCAAACGCTACAACTACGACAGCCATGAACAGTTCGAGCAGCATCTGAACGCCTTGGTCGGCGCCTACAACTTTGCAATGCCCTTCGACCGGTCGTCGATGTCCCGCTGGCGCCAGCGTCTGGGCGAGGAGCGGCTGGCGGCGCTGATCCAGGAGAGCCTGCGGGTGGCCCAGGCCACCGGCGCGCTCAGCACCAAAGACTTGGCGCGCGTGGCGGTGGACACCACCGTCCAGCCCAAGGCCATCGCCCACCCCACCGACGCCCGCCTGACCCACAAGGCCATCGAGAAACTGGTCGCCTTCGCCAAGGACAATGGCATCACGCTGCGCCAGAGCTATCTGCGCGTGGCCAAGAAGGCCGCCATCATGGTCGGCCGCTACACCCACGCCCACCAGCACAAGCGGGCCAATCGCCAACTGAAGTTCCTGCGCACCCGCCTGGGCCGCCTCATCCGCGACATCAACCGCAAGATCGCCGCCAAGGGGCGCGCCGAGGCTCCGGCCCTCCTAGCCCGCTACGCCCCTTTACGCGACTTGGCCATCAAGATCAGCATGCAGACCCAGCGCCAGCGCGGGCAAAAGGTCTATTCCCTCCATGCCCCCGAGGTCGAATGCATCGGCAAAGGCAAGGCCCGCGCCCCTTACGAGTTCGATTGCAAGGTAAGCGTCGCCGTCCCCATCACCAAGCCCAAGGGAGGGCTCTTTGTCCTCCACGCCCAGGCCCTCCACGGCAACCCCTTCGACGGACACACCCTCGCCAAGGCCGTCGCCGACATCAAGGCCAACACCGGGCACGATCCAGACCGGGTCCACGTCGACAAGGGCTATCGCGGGCACAACCATCCCAACAAGTTCAAGGTCTGGATCACTGGCCAGGTCCGCAGAACCACCGCCGCCATCAAGCGGGAGATGAAACGCAGGGCCGCCATCGAGCCCATCATTGGCCATCTCAAGGCCGAACACCGCATGGGGCGCGACTACCTCAAGGGACGCAGCGGCGACCGCATCAATGCCGTCCTCTGTGAGTGGCGGATGAATACTCCCCAGAAGTTGGAGTGCGCCCCTTGGGGTGGACAGCTTCAAGCCGCGGAATTGACCGGTGATCGGGCGTGTTGTTCTTCGAATGCAATAGGGCTGAGATAGCCCAGCGCTGAATGAAGGCGCCGGGCATTATAAACCAGATCGATGAAACGCGGCAGATCGGCCACGACGTCGTCGAAGGTCTCGTACGCCATGGGATAAACGGCCTCGACCTTCAGGGTTTTCATGAAGCTTTCGGCCTTGGCGTTGTCGTAAGGATTGCCGCGCCGGCTCATGGAGCCGACGAAGCCGTTGTCTGCCAAGATCCGCCGATAGGCGACGCTGGCATACTGACTGCCACGGTCGGTGTGATGGACACAGCCGGCGGGTGGGCTTCGTGCGGCGATGGCAGCCTTCAGGGCTGCCATCGTAAGCCGGGTGTCGATGGAGCGGCTGATCGCATAGCCCACGACACGGCGGGACCAAGCGTCCAGGATCACGGCCAGGTAGACGAAGCCGGCCGCCACGGCCACATAAGTGATGTCGCCGACCCAGAGCTGGTCGGGCCCGGTAAGGGTCATGTCCGCCGCCCGGTTCGGGAAAATCGGCTCGTCATGGTCGCTGTCGGTCGTGGCGACGAAGCGCCGCCGGCGCCGGGGTTGGAGGTCGTGCTCGCGCATGAGCCGGCGCACCTTCTTGCTGTTGACCACCAGCCCCTGCTGCCGCAGTTCCGCACCGACCCGCCGATAGCCGTAGCTTTCGAACTCGGCGCAGATGGCCTTCATCCGGTCCAGGATAATGGCGTCGCCATCGGTCTCGACAGGGACGTCATAGTAGGTGGAGCGCGCGATCCCCATCAGCCGGCAGCCTTCGGCGACGCTGAGACCGGCGGGCCGGCAATTACTGATATAGTCCCGCTTTTGCTGGAGCGTCCGTGCTTCAGCGCCCCCTTTAGAAACTCGATCTCCAGCGCCTGCCGGCCGACCAGCCTTTCCAGGGCGGCGATCCGCCCTTCGTATTCGACGAGAAGGTTCGACGCCTCAACTTCCTCGTCGAATTCGCCGGCCTCTGCCTTGGCGACCCAGACCCGGATCAGGTTGCGGCAGATGCCATGCCGTCTCGCCAAGCCGTACAAGGCTTCCCCGGCCACGTACTCGGCAACTACCTGGCGTTTGAACGCGATGCTGTAAACTCGGTGCTTCGCCATGACCCCACTCCTGCAAGGCCCGACATCACCGTCAATCTTTTATACCCGCTGTGTCCACCCCAAGGGGCGCACTCCAACTTCTGGGGAAAATCACTTCGCCGTTTACATCCTCGCCGCCGCCGGCTTCAACTTCCACCTCCTCATCAGGTGGTTCAAAGACCTTTGGCGGGCCCTCTTCCTGGTCCTCCAAACTCAAAGCTAATGGCCCTGATCAGCTCCAGTTGAGCCGATCAGGGCCATTCTTCACAGACGACTCCTGAACGGGATGCTCTACGTACTGCGTGTCGGCTGCCCGTGGCGGGACATGCACGAGCGCTACGGTAAATGGAACTCTATCTATGTTCGGTTCCGGCGCTGGGCCGAGCAGGGCGTGTGGGACGTGCTGCTTCAGACCCTGGTCGATCTCGGGCTGACTGACGATTGGCAGCACATGATCGACAGCACCACCGTCCGGGGCCACAGCCAGGCCGCCGGCGCAAAAGGGGGACTCATAAGGAGGGCTTTGGTCGAAGCCGCGGCGGCTTTACGAGCAAAATCCACGCCCGCGCAGACGGTCAAGGACGCCTTCTCGGCTTCGTCCTGACCGGCGGCCAGGCTTCCGACTACGAAGCCGTGCCGGACCTGTTCGACCTTGATGTGCGCAAGCCCAGGCTGATGCTGGCCGACAAGGGCTATGATGGCGACGAGGTCCGGCAAAGCCTGCTCGTCCACGGCGTCCTGCCCGTCATCCCGCCCAGATCGAACCGGCGAGAGCCGATCGCTTGCGACTTCCAGAGCTACAAGGACCGCAACCGCATCGAGCGCATGTTCAATCGGCTGAAGCAGTTCCGCCGCATCGCCACCCGATACGACAAGACCGCGAAATCCTTCCTCGCCTTCCTCAATCTCACCGCCGCCAAAATCTGGCTACTCAGCTTTGTCAACAGGCCCTAGTTGATGAAGGGCAACATCAACGCGAACGGCGCCTTGCCCTCCAGCAGGACAATCAGGAAGATCCGCAAGGGACCCTTCGGATGACGGAGCAGGGGGACCCGGAATCCGCAATTGGGATTGCAACCGGTCAACGCCGCTACCACGTCCTGGCGAGGCTGGCCGGGGTAGCTGTAGCCAAGACAGCCCGTATCATCGAACACCGCCACCAACGAAGCAATGTTGGGCACCATGCGGGTCGTGGCCCATCCGGTGCATTGATAATTGTTGCCGTTCAGTTCGACTTCTTCCACGGCGCCCGCTAAGCCGGATGTCTCATAAAAGGGTACTATGCGGTCGATTCGAAGGTCGACGTTCAGTGTAGGCGGGCACGTTAGGGCTGCTGTTGACACGCGATAGAAGGCCTGCGCGGCCTTGCTGAAATGCTCTGCCCCATCCGCATCGTTCAGCTTCTTGGTGGGCAGGCCCAAGGGGGCGAGGCCATCCGCCACCTGGGCCAGCGTTTCCGTTATCGATTGGAAGGCTTCGCTAAGGGTAGCTCGATCCCGCCGCAGCCATTCCAGCTCCGTCGCGCTCTGGCGCAGCTCCTCGACCTGGGTGGTCAGCTGGTTGAGCTGTGAAAACACCGCTTGATAGTTCTGTTTCCAGGTTTCAGCTTCCGCGCGGACGCGGCTCAACTCGGCGGGGTCGGGACGTTCGCGCAGCAGGGCCAACTCGGCCTGCAGTTCCCGTACCTTGCGGGAATCCGAACTGCGGCCATTCTCGGTGGCGTCCAACTGACGCCGCAACTGGGTGATTTCCAGTACTAAGCCGCTCGCAAACTCATCCAACCGGCGGAAGTTGCTCCAGAGATTACGAATTTGCTGGCTCTTGAACGGCGTGTTGGAGGCGGATGAATCTAGATCCGGCAGATCACGCCATTGATGACTGGTGGTGGGAGTCTCGGCCGCGAGTGGCATTCCCGGCGTGGCGTCGGCCACGGGCAATGAGGTGGGCGGCGCGTCAGCGGACGGTGCCGTGACCGGCGCGGCCTCGGCATTGGGCGCCTTCGGTTTGCGGAGCCGTTTCGTCGTTCCACCAGCGGTTTTGCCTTGGAGGGCTGATGGGGGCGTTTCCGTCGGGCCGATCGCCGGAGCCACCGGAGCGGTCGATGGCGGGGTGGGAATATTCTCTTCGCGGCCCGCGGCGGCTATGGTGACCCGTTTGGACTTAGCGGCCTTGGCCGTCCTGGCGCCCGTGGCCCGCGCCGGCGTGGCGACGGTTTGAACCGGAGGTGCGACGGGCGCGCCGACCTCTGCCTTCCCGGCTTTCGACCCTATGGCCGATGTGAGCGTCTCAACCACCTGCAGCGAGGGCGCGGACTTCGCCGTGGTGCTTTCAATTACTTTTTTTTTGGCCCGAGTCGTACCGGCGGTCGTCACGGTGATGTCCCTTCGCTTGCTCGAATTCATTGTAGTCATGGTTGGTTCAGGAGGCCAAGGATCGGCGCGGGCGGGCCGGCGGCGTCACGGGCGTCCGGGCCGGCTGTTGGCTGGCGGCATGGCCGCGGCCACTCAGCGAGGCCACATGACGGAAGACCTGAGCCGGGAAGATCTTCCGCATGCAATCATGGTTGCGGCCGCACAGTCGGACATCATCCAAATAACAGGGCGCGCAGGATACGCGTTTGACAACACTGACGCCCAAAGCGTTGAAAGGAGACCAGGTGACGGGATCCACAAACCCGGATTGTACCGCCACCGTCGGAATACCGGTAGAGGCCGCGATGTGCTTGGGTCCGCTGTCCGACCCCACGAAGCAATCGGCACCACCGATGTAAGTGACCAGCTCCGGCAAGGTGAATTGCCCGATACGGTCCGTCGCGCCCACCGCCACAAGGTCGTCGACCATGGTCGCATAGGCGGCCTTTTCCGCCGGCGTCCCCACGATTTCCACCGTGAAGCCCGCCGCCACCATCATCGAGACCAGGCCCGCCCAATGGGCGGCCGGCCACATCTTGATATCGTTGCCGGCGAAGGGATGGAGCACGATGAGGCGGCGTTCGTCACCGGCGAATGATTTCGGCTGACCGTCACCCCAGAAGGAGGGCGACGTCGTCTCCGCCTCGGGGAAGGCCAATTCCAGCGCCGAAACCAGACGCCGCATCTGCACGGCGCCGTTAGCGCTCTTCCGCCATTGCGGCAAATTGCCTTCCCACTCCACGGAGACATCCAGCCAGGGGAAACTGACCCCCTGTGAATAGCCTGCACGGGTGGTCGCGGCAATATGTTTCAGAAGGAAGCGTGTGTCGCCGTCGGCACGGAAATCCACAGCTAAATCATAAGATTGGCCGTGGAAAAGGTTCGACAGCTCTCCCGCGGCTGCGTCCGACCCCAAGGCCCGGCCATCGCCGGAACGCGCGGCATACAAATTAAAAACGTGCACCACGTCGAACAGGCCGGACTGGACGGCGAGGTCGCGATTCCAGGTCCCCACCACCACCTCGATGCTGGCCTTGGGAAAGGCGTTCCGGAGTTGGCGGAACGCGGGCAGTGTCAAAACGAAGTCACCGACATGATCCATGCGTAGCAGCAGCATGCGCCGCACCTCACTGCGCACGCCAGCAATCCCGGCGGACCAGATAGTCTCCACCGGTTCGGGATCCACCTTGTAAATGCCGCTTTCACGTTCCAGATCCGGGTGCCAGTACGGGTCGCCGGCGGCATGGTGTGCCCGCCATCGCTCCCAATACAAGGGCTCCATCTCGCTTTCCACCAACTCGGCGCGCGACGTCTTCTCGTGGTGCACCAATTCGGCCTGCGGAACGACCGCCACCTGATGCCCGCGGTCGCGCAACCGCATGTGGAAGTCCAGGTCGTTGAAGGTCAGTGCCAGGCCTTCCTCGAACCCTTCCATGGATAGGAACAGGTCGCGCGGCACGGCAATGGCGGCGCCCAGCAGCGAGGTGCAGTTGCGCGGCACTTGGTTGACGCTAGTCGCCAGAGGGTGGTCGGCGGTGCTGAACGCGAAGTCGTTGCGCGCCCAGCCGGCGTGGCTCATCAGGGACACGCCGGCCGACTGCACCATACGTCCGCCCGCCAGCAGCAGGCGTGGCCCCACAGCCCCGATGGCCGGCAGATTCAAATAGGCCAGCAACTGCTCGATCCAATCCTCATCGACCACTTCGACATCGTCGTTCAGAAACACGAAGACGTCGCCGCTGGACAGGGCGGTAGCCATGTTGTTGAAACGCGACCAGTTGAATGGCCCGACGACCGGGATGACGATATCCGCCAGGTCCCGCAGGCGATTCTTGTCGTCCAACGTTTCCGGCTTGAAGTCGATGTGGTCCAGGACAACGATCTCGACCGCCTTATAGCTGGTGCGATACCGTAAATCTTCCAGGCACTTGAATACCCGTCCCCGGACACCCTTGGTGGGGATGATGATGGATACCAGGGGGGGCGCTGCCTTCAGATCGGCCGCCAGCCGCAGGGGTGCCGGCCCGGCGCCCTTGAAGTCCGCGCCAGGTTCCAGCGGCAGGATGACCCCATAACGGGGGTTGATGCCGGCCAGAACGCGCGACCGCGCCTCCCGCTCCACTGGCGACAGGTCGCGCAGGTCGCTGGCGTACAGGGTGGTGGACAGGGATTCGGCTACGTGGTGGCAGCGCTGGGGCTGATGGTAGAAGCGGTCCAGAGGATGGCCCGCAATGAACAACTCCAGCCCATCGGCGGCGAGGGTGGCTAAGGTGGCCTTGGTCAGACGCGCCGCCCATCCCCGGCCGACGAAATTCATATGGAAGGCGGTGACGAAGGGGGCGCCCGGCGTCTTGCGCAACAGGCTGGGCCGGCCGGCGATCGTGGCCCGCTCATCCCAATACAGCAGATCGACGTCGTCGCTGCAGCCATGGGCCGCCAGCACCGCGGGCGCGATACGGTCCAGGGTCTCCCCGGGCGTCAGGAAGCTGACGAAGGTCGCCCCCGTCCGCCGTGTGGCCAATCCGGCCAGCAGGGACCGCAGGCGGGTGGCGTCGCGATAAACCAGATCGCCCTTGTCGGTCGCCATCCGGTCGGCGGGACCACCCGCCCCGCTGAACTCTGCCGGGACTAGGGCTTGGATGTGCCATCCGTCTGAATGGACCTTCCGCACCGAGGCCAAGGTCGCCTCAAAGGCGGCGGCTGTCTCGACCGACTGGCTGTCGGCGCGATCGGCTTGCAGAATGACGACCGCCCATAGCGTGTCAGTGTCCGGCGGGTGGGGTCGTTCACCATCGCCGGCCATGCGGCGGGCGGCGACCAGTTCCCAGAAACGGCGTTCGGCGTAGGTGCGCGCGCGCGCCGCGCGATTATCCTCGGCCGACCGCGTCGCCTTCATCGTATAGCCACGTTCCAACACGTGGCCCGTCTTCATCTCGATCCGGAATTTCAGATCCAGGGTTCCTTCCGGCAATTCCGGAATGAACAGGGAAAAGCCGGTGTTCAGGCCGTTGGGGTTGGTGCGGCGCACAGCCAGGACGTCGGCGCGGGGAATGCCGAACTGCACAGGCATCACCGTGTCGTCACCCAGGTGGGCGGAGATGGAACGGATCGCTTCCTGTGCCACCACCCATCCCACCAGGTGGATGTTGGTGGTGGATGTCTGCAGCACGCCCTTGTCGAACCGGGCATTGTCCAGATGGAATTCCCCGGTGGGCAATCCTTTGACCAGGGTGACGGCGGTTTCGCGCAGGACCTGGCCCGCCCGCCGCATGCGGAAGGAAAGCACGGCCCCCTCGCGGGCTTCAGGCGCCACGCCGGCCAGGCTGACCTCAACCTTGAAGCCGGACATCAGGGCATTGGGCAGATCGGGATAGGCCGCCTGCACATCCTTGCGTTCCCCATCCGGCCGGAGGGAGGCAAGCAGGACATCCCCATGGAAGATATCGAAGGAATGGAATTCATCGGGCAAAACCGCCCAGCCACCGACAATGACGGTTTCGCCATAAAAATTCAGGCAGCCCTGCCGATCGGGATTTTGTTCGAGCTGGAATTTGCCTTGAAGGGGGGCGTGACCGTCGCGTGCATCAGACATTTTTAAACCGCAACCTCAATAGAAAATCTATAATAGAAAATAAAATAACCAGAAATAACAACTAGATACTATGACATCACTTTTCTCCGTCTCGTATAGGTCGTTAATTATGAAAACGCTCCATATTAAAGCGTTAACATCAGCGCACGGACCTGCAGGGAGAGATAAGCTGGTGTCAAAAACCGATCAAACATCGCTCAAATTGATGATAACCGCAGGCAGAAAATTTCTCTAGCACATATCGACAGGGGCACCGTCTTTTTGCCTCGAGTATGGCCGTTGCTACGGTATGACGCATACAATCCTGGTCCGGGGGGTGATTGATATCGGGCAGTCGGATTGCAGCCGTCGTGGGGATGCGGTCATGGGAAAGCCCTGGGTCAGGCTTTTGCGGCATGGTGCAAAATCAGTGAGACAGTCGCGTGGCGGCGCATGACGGATGGTCGGCGCGGGATCCGGTTTCGCAAAAAGGGGGGGGCTGCATGGCGTGCCTGTAAGCTATTCTGGTCGCTCATCTGTCCGAGCGATCCGCCGGTTCATATGAAGAGGTATTGCGGCGGCGGCGGCGGTGTGTTTCAAGCTGAGAATACGGACGGACGGAGACAGAGTCGCATGATCCAGTTTGCCAGGGAGGCGGGGCGTCTCGCGCCTGAGTTCATGGACAAGGCCAGTTCCTGTCTGTTCGCTGCACGGATGAGTTGTGAGTTGTTTATTTAAATGATTGGCGCAATGAAACCTTCCATCACTCATAGTCAATGCGGCGGCCGCCCTCATGCGGAGGGGCTGCGTGCTCGTAGGGGGCAAGCACTTTGGAGTGAAATATTAATTAAGGCTATCACATGATTAACTTAGAGATCTGGAAAATATAATGACTCGAAAGATAGTATTCATTGGCAACTGCCAGACAAATAACATACACCGGCTTTTTGCTGAGCAGGTCGCACTGTCTACGGGCGACGAGGTTCACTTTGTACCCTGCTTTGTGGGGTTGAGTGAGAAGTCCGAGGCGGCGCTCGTAGATGCTGATATTATTGTCTCGCAGATGTTGGATTCTGTGCAGGCTGTTAATCTTGATATGTTGATGCGTGATAATAAAATAGACTCTGCCGCTCAAATTATTGAATTTCCGCTCGTGTCAGGTCGATTCCTTTGGCCATATGCGTGTGCGATGCATGTCCTGAATCACCATCTTCCGTATTATTATCAGGGGCCATTTCCGGAAGAGTATGGAGATAGTTACCTAAACAAGAAGATCCTTCAGGAAAGTGAATTATCGAAGATATCTGATGAATATCAGCGTCTTGATGTCGCAGAGAGGATGAATCTTGACCGATTGTATGAAATCTATATTGATTCCCTTAAAAGAAAGGATGAAAAAGCCGGATTTTCATGCGCTGAATACATCGGCAAGAATCTGAGAAAAGAGCGCCTGTTTAAAACTGCAACCGGCTTGGCTCGCCCTCTTTATCTTCATCTTGCGTCTGAATTATTTGAAAAATTAGGCGTGGAAAGAGCACTGATTGAACGTGTTTCGTCTAACTGTTGGTCGCCTCCCGTTGCCCATATTGAGAGTCCAATCCATCCTTCGGTGGCCAGGCACTTCAAGATGGATTTCCTGAATGAAGATAGCAGGTATTTGTACTTCACTGGAGAGCGCATGACGTTCCGGGAATATGTAGATCGATATTTAAAGTATGAATATAACGACCCGTTGTTTCGTGGAATGTATGGCGGGGATTGGGACTCTTCATCTAAATCAGGGCGCCAACGGAGAATCGCGCAGATCCGCATTGGCGTTCAATCCTCATCAGTGCCGTCGGCTTGGGCTTCCTATGAGTTGGCTAGCTTGCTCTTGGCTCAAGGTGAAAAAAGCTTGGCATTGGATAGTGCCCACAACGCGCTTCGCATCGAGCCAACCAACGTGCACTATCGGGTCATGCTGGCAAATACGCTTTGCGTCAATGCTCAAGCCGAGAATGCTCTTGCCTTGCTTCGCGAGGGGATAGGTCAATGGCCGGGAGTTGCCCTGCTGTGGCATGTCCTAGCGAATGTGCTGAAATCAATTGGGCAGCAGGATCAGGCTGTCCAGGCTGCGGCTAAGGCATACGAGATTGAGCCGCACAATAAAGCGCTTCTCAGGGATCATCCGGCCGTTGCTGAACCCGGGCACTTGGAAATCGCCGCTCAATACCATTGAATATTGTGCGAAACACTTGATCTTCGCCACACATGGGGATGCGTCCGCTCGACTAGCAGGCTGTTGAAAAAGCCTGTGGCTGCCTGAGTTTCAGCATGATTCACTGTTGGCCTTGGAACGGAGCCGAGGGCGGCATGCGGGGATCG
>NZ_VITO01000037.1:0-28241 GCF_007828025.1 Nitrospirillum bahiense | reverse complement strand
ATGACGGGACACTCGAAATCGAACTCTCATACGACAACGACGACGAGGTCACTCTCAAAGCCCGAAGAAGCTGACTTCTTCAACACCCTGCTAGGCACGGCAGACCCCAAATCTCGGAGACGCCATGAACAGTGAAAACAATCCTTTGGTGGACCGCGATCAGCCCGCATGTCCGCAGGGGGACTGGTCAGGTTTCTTTGCGGCGTTTGAGGGAGTGGAGATTCCGGAAGACTTCCTGTCCGCGCAGGAGCGGGGGCAGCGCGCGCACGATCGTGATCCTTTCCAGTGGCTGAATGCTTCGTCAGACCTTCCTATTATGGTGATCGAAGATCGGGCCCAATAGGCGTTTGGCCTCTCGCCTGACCACCGGGTCTCAAGCCCACCTTCAGGAAAACTCGATTTCCCCGGCCCTGGTCCAGCCTCTACGGTTGCTGTCCACCCACCCATTGATGCCACCAGGCGGAGGGACGAGATGAGCGAGACCACCAACCCCGAGGCGCCGGCGCGGCTGCGCGCCTTCATCGGCCGGCTGGACACCCTGGTGGACCAGCGTCTGCCCGAGGGCGCGCTGCTGGACCAGGCGCGGGACGCGCTGGCGGACCTGGTGGCCCAGGACGACTGGCTGCCGGCCGCGTATGCCGAGCCCGACCCGGTGCGCTATCGTCAGTTCCTGCTCTATGCCGATCCCGATGGGCGCTATTCCGTCGTCAGCTTCGTCTGGGGGCCGGGGCAGGAGACGCCGGTGCATGACCACACCGTCTGGGGCCTGGTGGGCATCCTGCGCGGGGCGGAATATTCCCAGCGCTTCGTCGTGGGGTCGCGCGATGAGCTGGTGGCCATCGGTCCCAAGCAGCGCTTGGAGGTAGGGGAGGTGGAGACGCTGTCGCCCCAGGCGGGTGATATCCACCGTGTCACCAACGCCCACCTGGACCGCACCTCCGTCAGCATCCACGTCTATGGCGCCGATATCGGCCAGGTGCGACGCTGGGTCTACCCGGCGGAGGGGCCGCGCAAGCCCTTTATCTCCGGCTACAGCAACGCCGGCGCCACCCCCGCCTTCGCCGTCACCCGCACGCCGTCCCTGGAGCACGCCTGATGTCCGTCGTCCCTCCCGCAGCCGCCACTGTCCCCCCCGCCGACGTCCGCCTCCATCTGATCGCCCGGCGCGAACTGGCCCTGCTGGACGTGCGGGAGGAGGATCCCTACGCCCAGGCCCATCCGCTGTTCGCCGCCAACCTGCCCCTGTCGCGGCTGGAGCTGGAGGTGCTGGACCGCGTGCCCCGGCGCGACACCGCCATCGTCCTGTACGACGCGGGGGAGGGCTTGGCGGAGCGGGCGGCGGTCACGCTGGCGGCCTTGGGTTACACCAACGTCCGCCTGCTGGCCGGCGGCCTGGAAGGCTGGCGCGCCGCCGGCTACGAGATCTTCCGCGACGTGAACGTGCCGTCCAAGGCCTTTGGCGAGCTGGTGGAGACTGAGGCGCACACGCCCTCGCTCAGCGCCCCCCAGGTCAAAGGCCTGCTGGATGAGCAGGCGGACGTGGTGGTGCTGGACAGCCGGCGGTTCGAAGAATACCGCACCATGAGCATCCCCACCGGCACCAGCGTGCCGGGGGCGGAGCTGGTGCTGCGCGCCCGTACCCTGGCGCCCGACCCGAATACCACCATCATCGTCAATTGCGCCGGCCGCACCCGCAGCCTGATCGGCGCCCAGTCGCTGCGCAACGCCGGGGTGCCCAATCCCGTCTACGCCCTGCGCAACGGCACCATAGGCTGGACCCTGGCGGGCTTCACCCTTGAGCATGGGCAGGAACGCCGCTTCGGCGTGGTGGACAGCGCGGCTCAGGAAGCGGCCCGGACAGCAGCCCGCGCCGTGGCCTATCGCGCTGGTGTGCGCCGCCTGCCTTATGCCCAGCTGGAAGCGCTGGAGGAGCCGGGGCGTACCCTCTACCGCCTGGACGTCCGCACGCCGGAGGAGTACCAGGCCGGGCATCTGCCGGGCTTCCGGGGCGCGCCGGGCGGCCAGCTGGTACAGGAGACGGACCATTCCGCCCCGGTGCGCGGCGCCCGCATCGTGCTGTTCGACACCCTGTCGGTGCGCGCGGATATGAGCGCGTCCTGGCTGGCCCAGATGGGGTGGGAGGTGCTGGTGCTGGACGACGTTCCCACGTCCGCCCTGACCGCCACGGGGCCATGGCGGCCCACCCTGCCGTCGGTGCCGGCGGCCGAGGCCATACCGCCGGCCCATCTGGCGCGGCTGCTGGCCGAGGGCGGTATCACCCTGCTGGATGTGGGCCCCAGTCCGGCCTATCGGCAGGGCCATGTCCCGGGCGCCCGCTTCATCATCCGCGCCCGGCTGGCGGCGGACCTGCCGGCGGCGGCGCGTGAGGGCACCATCGTCGTGACCTCCCCCGACGGCACGGCCGCGCGTTTCGCCGCAGCCGACATCCAGGCCCTGACGGGCCGGCCGGCACTGGTGCTGGACGGGGGTACGGCCGCCTGGACGGCCGCCGGCCTGCAGCTGGAAACCGGGGAGGGCGCCTCCCTGTCCGCTCCCGACGATGTCTACCGCCGGCCCTATGAGGGCACCGATAACGCGGTGGAGGCGATGCAGGCCTATCTGGATTGGGAATACGGCCTGGTGGGGCAGTTGCGCCAGGACGGCACCCACGGCTTCTTCGTCATCCCACCCTCGCGCGAGGCCCACGACACCCCTGAATCGCTGTCGCCGCATTTGGCTCATGAAGGGCATGGACGCTGAAGGGGGGCTGGCGCCGCCCTTCAGTCACCCGTCTCAGGCGATCGAGACGACGATCTTGCCCTTGGCGCTGCGGTCGGTGATGGCGGCGTGGGCCTCGGCCGCGCTGTCCAGGGTGTAAGTGCGCGGGTCCAGGCGGGGCAGCAGCTTGCCGGCCTCGACCAGGGTGGTGATCTGCGCCAGGATTTCGCCATGGTGGGCGCGGTCCGCGCCGGTCAGCAGCGGCGCCAGGGTGTAGACGCCGGAATAGGTCGCCCCCTTGAAGGATAAGGGCGCCAGGGCATGGCTGCCCCAACCCAGCGCGCTGACCACATGGCCGAAGCGGGCCACCGCCTGGAAGGACGCGTCCAGCACCGCGCCGCCGTTGGTGTCGTAGACCAGCTCGAAGCCTTTGCCGCCCGTCAGCCGGCCCACGTAATCCGCCACCGTTTCGGTTGCGTAATCGATGGGCGTGGCGTCCAGGCTGCGGACGTATTCGGCGTCCTCCGCACTGGCGGTCGCATAGACCCTGGCCCCCAAGGCGCGACCGATCTGCACCGCCATGTGGCCAACACCGCCGGCGCCGCCCTGGACCAGCAGGGTCTGTCCGGGCCGCATCTTGGCGCGGTCCATCAGCCCTTCCCAGGCCGTGATGGCCACCAGCGGCAGGGCGGCGGCCTCGCGCATCGTCAGGTTGGCGGGCTTCAGCGCCAGCAAATCGGCATCGACCGCAGCGTATTGGGCGAGGGAGCCCTGGAGCCCGCCCACGCCGCCGGTCATGCCGTAAACCTCATCACCTGGACGGAAGGCGGTGACGCCGGGGCCCACCGCCTCGACCACACCGGCCATGTCCAGGCCCAGGATGGCCGGCAGTGGGTGGCGGGCATGGGCGGCGGCGCCGGCGCGGATCTTGGTGTCCAGCGGATTGACCCCGCTGGCCAGGATGCGGACCAGCACCTGGCCTGGTGCCGGCTGGGGGCGGGCGACGTCGGTGATGCGGAAGGCACCGTTCTGCGTCTCGACGACCGCGGCTTTCATGGTGGTTGTCATGGCGTTCTGCTCCGGTTCGGGTGGCGCCCTCATCGGCGCCAACAAACCTTGCGCCCAACCGTAATGCATGGGAACCTTAAGAACCGTACGAAGATCATGCGGTTTTGTTTGGGTGGGGGTATGCGCGTGCTGGAATGGAGTGACCTGCCCATCTTCCTGGCCATCGCGCGGGAAGGTACCTTGGGTGCCGCCGCGCGCAAGCTTGGCCAGACGCAGCCGACCATGGGCCGGCGCCTGCGCGCGCTGGAGGAGGCGGTGGGCGCCGCCCTGTTCCAGCGCACCAGCGACGGCTTCGTCCTGACTGATGAGGGACAGGCCATGCTGGGACCCGCCCTGCGCATGGAGGAGGAGGCGCTGGCCCTGCAGCGCCAGCTGGCCGGCAGTGTCGGCGGGCTGGAGGGCATGTTGCGCGTCTCCTGCTCCGACTGGTTCGGGGTGACGATGCTTTCTCCCGTGCTGGCGGAATTCGCCGGCATGCACCCGGCCGTGGTGGTGGAATTGCTGACCGACCCGCGTCTCTACAGCCTGCCCCGGCGTGAGGCGGACTTGGTCATGCGCATCCGGCCGTTTGACGAGCCGGAGGTCATCGCCCGCAGGCTGGTGACCATTCCCTATGGCCTCTATGCCAAGCCCGGCCTGTGGAACCCGGTGGCGGGCGATGGCGCCGGTTGCCGGCTGGTGTTGATGGACACGGCCTTCGGCGGCATGCCCGACGTGGGCTGGGCCACCCGCCTGCTGCCCAAGGCCGTCGTGGTATCGCGCAGCAACAACCGCGAGGTCCAGGCCCGCCTGTGCGCCTTGGGGGCGGGCCTGGCGGTGCTGCCCCGTCCGCTGGGCGACAGCACGCCTGGTATCGCCTTGGTCGAGCTGGGCGAGGCGCCGCCCAGCCGCGACACCTGGATCGGCTATCACCGCGACCTGCGGCGCCTGCCCCGCCTGCGGGCGCTGTTCGACCTGATCGTCCAGCGCCTGGCCAATTGACGGCCTAAGCCCTGTAAGCGCTCAGGGCAGGGCGCTCCAGCCCTGCCAGCCGATGGAGAGGCCGACCAGGATGATCAGCGTGCCGGAGGCGTAGGGCGCCCGGCGGGCCAGCATGGCGAAGGCGGGCCCCCAGCGGCGGGAAGCATGGCGCACGCCCAGCGCCGCCACGACGCCCGCGCTGACCATGGTCAGGGCCAGGCCGATACTGAAGCACAGCACCAGGGCCACGCCGAGGCTGACTTGCTTCAACTGCAGGCACAGCAACAGCACGGTGATGGCGGCGGGGCAGGGAATCAGCCCGCCCGTCAGGCCGAACAGCACGATTTGGCCCGTGGTCACCGTTCGGTTGGCGAAGCGCCGCTGGATGTCGGCGGCGTGAGCCCGCTCATGCGCATCCTGATAGCCGGTGACGCCCAGGTCGACGCCCCGCGACCTGGGGCCATGCCCGTGGTCATGGTGATGGTGGCCATGGTCGTGATGATGGCCATGGTCATGATCATGATGGTGGTCATGGCCGTGATGATGGGCTTCCTCCTCCCGCTGGGTCCGGCGGGCGCGCCACAGCATCCATAGGGCGACGGCGACGATCAGGGCGGCCGACGCGATCTGGAAGTAGGGCTCCGTCGTCTCGGCATTCCAATTCCGGCCGAAGTGCAGGCCGGCCAGGGCCACTGCCCAGACTACCAGGGTGTGGGACACGGTGGCGGAGAGGCCCAGCAGTACCGCCTGGGAGACGGTGCCTCGGATGGCGATGATGAAGGCCGCCATCATGGTCTTGGAATGCCCGGGTTCCAGTCCATGCAGGGCGCCCAGAAGGATGGCGCTGGGAATGAACAGCCAGGCGTTGCCGGCCCCCTGTTGCAGCAGGTCGGAAAGCGGCGTCATGGGCGGGTGCCGAGGCGATGGGTGTGTGTCATGGTGGCATCAACCTATCCCCCCAGAGGGGATATGGCAAGGCTCCGGTCGGTTCGTCGGGAACACCCGCCCGGCCTGACCGTTGACATCCATACGTCCCGCCGTGCGGCGGGCTGGACATCACCCAGGCGAAGGCCCCGGGCGAAGGCCCCAGGCGAAGGAGTGTGCGATGCGGATCCAGGAAATCATGTCCACCAACGTGAAGCTGGCGACGCCGGACCAGAAGCTGCGCGAGGCCGCGCGGCTGATGTCCGAATGCGACATCGGCGCCATCCCCGTCAGCCAGGGCGATCGCCTGGTCGGCATGATCACTGACCGGGACATCACCATCCGCGGCGTCGCCGAGGGGCGCGGCCCCGACGCCACGGTGGGCGAGGTCATGACCCCGCAGGTGTGCTACTGCTACGAGGATGAGGATGTGGAGCAGGTGTGCCACAACATGGTGAACGTGCAGATGCGCCGCCTGCCCGTGCTGAACCGGGAAAAGCGTCTGGTCGGCATTGTCGCCCTGGGCGATCTGGCGCTGCGCGCCAGCGCCACCGCCGGCCGGGCCTTGAGCGGCATCTCCCAGCGGGACTGACATCATGGATCGCGACCTGGCCGGGCTCGCGGCCAGTGCCGCAGACTGCCGCCGGTGCGACCTTTACCGCGACGCCACCCAGGTGGTGTTCGGCGAAGGGCCGGTGGATGCCCGCCTGGTGCTGGTGGGCGAACAACCCGGCGATCAAGAGGACAAGGCGGGCCGTCCCTTCGTCGGTCCGGCGGGGCGCATATTGGACGAGGCGCTGGCGGCGGCCGGCCTGGAGCGGGACGACCTTTTCGTCACCAACGCCGTCAAGCACTTCAAGCATGAGATGCGCGGCAAGCGCCGCATGCATCAGCGCCCCAACCAGGGGGAGGTGGAGGCCTGCCGCTGGTGGCTGGACCGGGAGGTGGCGCTGGTCCAGCCCACCGTCATCGTCGCCTTGGGCGCCACCGCGGCCCGGTCACTGATGGGCCGAACCGTCGCCCTGGTGCGTGAGGGGGGCAAGCCCCTGGCCTGGGCCGACGGCCGGCCTGGCATCGCGACATACCACCCCTCCGCCGTGCTGCGGGCCTGGGATGACGCGGCCCGCGCCCGCACCTATGACGCCCTGGTGGCCGCCCTGCGGCAGGCGCGGGACATGGCAGGAGACAACGCCAATAAAAATATAATAAAGACGGGAATTTAAGCGGGGCTTGAGCTTATCTATATTTGAAATATCAATAAGCACGAGAAAAAATCCGGAACCACAACAGTGGTGACGGTCTTTAACGGGTATCCAGCGCATGAGCCGCGTTGGATGCTTCGGGGCCGGTGAAGCGGCTTCGAGGCTTAATTTCCGAAGCAGAATGGAGTGATCCTATGGCTTCCAATACGTCGAACCGCGGCTTCGCGTCCATGGACGACGACAAGCAGCGCGAAATCGCCGCCAAGGGCGGCTCCAGCGTTCCGGATGAGAAGCGCAGCTTCTCTCAGGATCATGAGCTGGCCGCAGAGGCCGGCCGCAAGGGTGGTCAAGCCTCCGGCGGCAACTTCGCCCATGATCGGGAACGCGCCTCCGAGGCGGGCCGCAAGGGCGGCCAGCACTAAGGCGCCGGCATGGCCTGGGCGACGGTGGCGCCGCCGTCGCCCAGGGCAATTTTCCCGGTATGTTTCGGAGTGTCATGAGAAAGGGGGCTGGGCCTGCGGGCCCGGTCCCCAGCCTTATGGAAAAGGCATTCCGGGCGCGTGGCGTGATGGCGCGTGGCGTGATTTCGTAAAGAATGAAATATATAATTCAACTATAAGCGAAGCTTTGGCTTGACTATACTTGGAGCAGTCGCATTTTTTAAACATTTTTTAAATAAAAATCGGAACTCGGAAGGATGTCCTTTCTTATATGCGGGCGCCGTGAAGAAGAATCGTTCGGACGATAGGGCAGGACCGGGCGCGGCGCATCGCTGACATAAGAGAGGATGTCATGACCAAGGACAGCAACACCCGCGGCCGCGGCTTCGCTTCCATGGATGAGGGCAAGCAGCGGGATATCGCCAGCAAGGGTGGCTCCAGCGTACCGAGTGAAAAGCGCAGTTTTTCGCAGGATTCCGGATTAGCCGCGGCTGCCGGTCGCAAAGGGGGGCGGAACGTTCCTGACGAGAGGCGCAGCTTTTCCCAAAACCGCGGCTTGGCGGCCGAAGCGGGCCGCAAGGGCGGCCAGGCTTCCGGCGGAAACTTCGCCAACGATCCCGCACGCGCGGCCGAGGCGGGGCGCAAGGGTGGCGCCAGCCACGCCCATCGCTGACGGAAGCTGAGCGGCGGATGGATATCGGCCACGCCAGCGGATCTGCCGTCGGCGTGGCCGACCGTCCTTTTGGAACCCCGCGCCCCACCGCGCGGTTCACTTTTCCCGAGCCGATTGGCCGAACGGTAGGAGCATATCCATGGACGATGCCATCCCCCCACAGCAGCAGAACCACCAGCCTGGCCATGAGCGTGAGATGACGCCCGCCCCGGATCATGCCCCGCGCTTTCCCGGCGCCGGCCGGCTGGCGGACAAGGTGGCGCTCATCACCGGCGGTGACAGCGGCATTGGACGCGCCGTGGCCGTCCTCATGGCCCGCGAGGGGGCCGACGTTGCCATCGTCTACCTGGATGAGCATGAAGATGCGGCCGACACCGTGACACTGATCGAGGCCGAGGGCAGGCGCGGCTTGGCCATCGCCGGCGACGTGGGATCAGAATCCTTCTGCAAGGAGGCAGTGGACAAGGTGGTGGCCACCTTCGGCAAGCTGGATGTTCTGGTCAACAACGCCGCCGAGCAGCACACCACCGAGGGCCTGGGCGACCTGACAGCGGAGCAGCTGGAGCGCACCTTCCGCACCAATGTCTTCGGTTACTTCTTCATGTCCAAGATGGCGCTGCAGCACATGCAGCGTGGCGGCGCCATCGTCAACACCACCTCCGTCACCGCCTACAAGGGCAGCCCGCACCTGCTGGACTATTCGGCCACCCGCGGCGCCGTCCTGGCCTTCACCCGATCCCTGTCGCAGTTGCTGGTCGAGGCGGGCATCCGTGTCAACGCCGTCGCGCCCGGCCCCATCTGGACGCCCCTGATCCCGGCCTCCTACGACGCGGGCAAGGTGGCGGAGCATGGCAAGAACACGCCCATGGGCCGTCCCGGCCAGCCGAACGAGGTCGCCTCCTGCCACGTCTTCCTGGCCAGCGACGAGGCCTCCTACATGACGGGGCAGGTCATGCACCCCAACGGCGGCACGATCGTGAACTCCTGAACCAGGGAGGGGGATCATGCCGGGAAACGGATTGATCGCCCTCGCTTAATCCCAGAAAGCGGGTGGCCGGCATGGATGAGGTATGGCACGCGCTGGCGATGGCATTCGCCATGGGCTGGCAGATGCTGTGGGCGCTGATCCTCGGCTTCTTCCTGTCCGGCGCCATCCAGGCCGTGGTGTCGCATCGGGAGATGGGCCGGCTGCTGCCCGACGATGGCGCCCGCAGCATCGTCATCGCCACCGGCCTGGGCGCCGCCTCGTCCTCCTGCTCCTATGCCGCCGTCGCCGTGGCTCGGACCATTTTCCGCAAGGGCGGCGACTTCACCGCCGCCATGGCCTTTCAATTCGCCTCCACCAACCTCGTGCTGGAACTGGGCATCATCCTGGCGGTGCTGATGGGCTGGCGGTTCACCGCGGCGGAGTTCGTCGGTGGCCCCCTGATGATCCTGATACTGGTCGTGCTGTTCCGCCTGTTTCTTTCCCGCCGCCTGGTGCAGGCCGCCAAGGCGCAGGCCGAGAAGGGCGTGGCCGGCCGCATGGAGGGGCATGCGTCCATGGACATGGCGGTGACGGAAGGCGGGGGCGTCTGGCGCCGGCTGATCTCCGCCCCGGGGTTCACGGCCACCAGCCACTACTTCGTCATGGACTGGGCATCGCTTTGGCCGGACATCGTCATCGGCCTGCTCATCGCCGGCGCCCTGGGCGCCTGGGTGCCGAAATCCTTCTGGGAAGGCTTTTTCCTGGCCGGCCACCCGCTGCTGGCCAAATTTGTCGGGCCCTTGATCGGCCCCCTTGTCGCCATCATCGCCTTCGTCTGTTCCGTGGGCAACGTGCCGCTGGCGGCCGTGCTGTGGAACGCCGGTGCCAGCTTTGGCGGCGTGATCGCCTTCATTTTCGCCGACCTCATCGTGCTGCCCATCCTGGACATCTACCGCCGCTATTACGGGCTGAAAATGGCGGCCTTCCTGCTGGTCACCTTCTACGTCGCCATGGTGTGCTCGGCCCTGGCTGTGGAGTTCCTGTTCCAGGCGCTGGACCTGGTGCCGCGGCAGCGGGCGGCCCAGGTTGCCGACACCGGCATCAGCTGGAATTACACCACCGTCCTGAACATCGTCTTTCTAGGGCTGGCGGCGGTCCTGGTCTGGCGCTTCATGCGCACGGGCGGGCCGGGGATGATCCGCGCCATGGATGGCCCCTCGCGGCACGCCCACCCTGGTGCCCGAGCCACGCATCCACCAGGTGGATGAGGACGCAGGGCACATCCCAGGGGGGCCGGCCAGCGCCCCGGCCATCTCACCGCCGCCCCGATTGCCCCAGTTCTCACGGCTTATGGGTGCAGTCTTCCTGCCCACCCTCCGGTCCGAGGGCCCGCTGCAGCATCACGGTGTCGGTCCATTTGCCGAAGCGGAAGGCCACCGCCGCCAGATAGCCGACCTGGCGGAAGCCGCAGGCCTCATGCAATCGCAAGGAAGCGGCGTTGGAGCTGTCGACATAACCGATCATCTGGCGGAAGCCGGCGGCGGCGCATTCCTGGATCAGGGCGGGCAGCAGCGCCCGGCCGATGCCGCGATGCAGGCGGTCGGGATGAATGTAAATCGAATGCTTGACCGTGAACCGGTAGGCGGGGCGCTTGCGGAACAGCACGGCGTAGGCGTAGCCGACCACGACGCCATCGATGGTGGCGACCAGGTGGGGCAGCTTGTGCTTGCGCATGTTCTTGCGCCGCGCCTTCAGGTCCTCGATGTCGAACGGTGTCGGCACGAAGGTGCCGAGGTTGCCGACGCCATGCCCGATGTGATGCCGGTAGATGTCGAGCATGGCCGGCACATCCTCGTCATTCGAGTGGCGCAGCACGATGGGCGACGGCAGCGTCCCCGACACGGGCGAGGCCAGGTCCTGGCTGACGCCAGGATCCTGGTTCATGCCGGGAACAGGCATGGAAGAGTCGGTCATGGCGGACATTCCGGCACGCTCACTCCTGCATCACATAGGTATAGAACCGCATCGAGCCATCGGGCTCGATCTTGCGGTAGAGACCCTGCACCTCGTTCTCGAAGCCGGGGAACAGGTTGGCGCTCTGCTCGAACATCTTGAGATAGTCCAGCATGGGCTTGGCCCGCGCGTCCAGGCGCTCGCCCGGGACGATGGTGGCGATGCCCGGCGGATAGACCAGGAACAGGGTGGTGGCGATGCGGCCGTCGATCTCGCTCAGGGGCAGGTAGTCGACCTTGTTGCGCACCAGGCTGCGGGCCGCCTCATGGGGCGGCACCACCATTTCCGGCAGGTGCTCGGGCGCGAACTGCTTCTGCTGCAGCGCGCTGACGTTGATGTCGCGATAGAAGGCGTGCATCTGGGCGCACAGGTCGCGCAGGCGCACGCCCCGGTACCGCTGCGGCCAGCGGGTGACGAAGCGGGGCATGACGTCGTCCAGCAGGGCGTTGTCGTCATGCAGGCGCTTGAACGCCGCGAGCGCGCTCAGCAGGGTGCCGGCCTTGCTGGACTCCACGCCGGGCGTCAGCAGGAACAGCAGGGAGTTGAGGTCGTTCTTCTCCGGCACGACGCGGTTCTCGCGCAGGTATTGGGCCACCACCGGGGCCGGTATGCCATGGTCGCTGTATGTGCCTGTCCGCCGGTCGAACCCCGGGGTCAGGATGATCAGCTTGTTGGGGTCGGTCATGGCCAGCCCCTCGGTCACATGGCTGAAGCCGTGCCAGGTCTCGCCGGGCGAGAAGGACCAGTACCGGGCGTTGGTGGCCAGTTCGTCGGTGCTCAGGCTTTCCCAGGGCACTTCGTGAGCCGTTTCCCCGGGGCCGGAGCCCGGGGGCGAGACGACGTCGGGAATGAAGGGCTCGAAGAACCAGCGGCGGGCCGGATCGGTTTCCTTCTGTTCGTACTCGCGGCGCAGGGCGCGCAGTTTCTTGCGCAGTTCGATGCCCAGCCGGACGGTGTCATCCCAGAGGATGGTGCCGGACCGCCCCTTCATCATCTGCGCCCCCACGTCCAGCGAGGCGAACAGGGGATAGAAGGGGGAGGTGGAGGCGTGCTGCAGGAAGCTTTCGTTGAAGCGGCGATGCTCCACCCGGCGCTTCTGGCCCTTGATGTGCCGGTCGCGGACATGGATCTGCGAGGCTTGGGAGAAGCTGGCCAGCTGCTTGTGTGTCGACTGCGTGGCGATGATGCCGGGCGCGTCCTCGCCCAAATCCTTCAGCCCCATGGCGAAGCGGCCGGCATAGAGGGGGTGGAACTTCATGAAGCCGGCCCAGGCCTCATCGAACAGGATGTATTCGCAGAGATGGCCGATCCGGTTCAGGATCATCTCCGCACTGTAGATGGTGCCGTCGTAGGTGCATTGCTCGATGACCGCGACGCGGAAAGGGCGGGGCTTTTTCCACGCCTCGGGATCGCTCACGTGCGGGTTCAGCCGGATCTTCTCCCGGATGGCCGCTTCGTCCAGCGCCTGGCTCTGGATGGGTCCGATCATGCCGTAGCAGTTGCGGTCGGTTTCCAAATAGATCGGAATGCCGCCGCTGATCAGCAGGGCGCCGTGGTGGGCGGCCTTGTGGTTGTTGCGGTCGAACAGGACCAGGTCGCCCTCCGCCACCAGCGCGCCCAGCACCACCTTGTTGGAGGAGGAGGTGCCGTTCAGCACGAAATAGGTCTTCTCCGCCCCGAAGATGGCGGCCGCCTCCTTCTGGGCCTTGAGGGCCGGGCCCTCGTGCGTCAGCAGGTCGCCCAGCTCGATGACCGAATTGTCGAGGTCGTCGCGGAACACCGCCTCGCCCAGATGCTCCACGAAAATTTGCCCGATGGGGCTGCGGCTATAGAAGATGCCGCCGTTGTGTCCGGGGCAGGTCCACAGCTGGTTGCCTTCCTCGGCATAATCCACCAAGGCGCCGAAGAAGGGTGTCTTCAGCGTGTCGGCATATTTCTTGAGGCGGCTGATCAGGTTGCGGGCGATGAACTCCGGCGTTTCTTCCGACAGGAAGATGTAGCCGTCGATGAAGTCCAGCACCTCAACCGGGATGTCCTCCAGGCGCTTGCGACGGACCAGGATGACGATGGGCATGTCCAGGCCGCGGCGGCGCATCAGGTTGATCAGGGCCGCCGTCTTGCCCTCCAGCCCACGCTTGCCCCAGTCCACCACCATGCAGCCGATGGCGGCATCGGTCTGGACGGCGATTTCCGCGTCCTCGACCCGCCGCGCCTTGACCACCTCAATGCCGTCATCCTCGATGGCCGCGATGATTTTCTGAAGCCGCATGCCTTCCAGGTCATCGGCGTCGAAGCCGGGGGCGCAAAGAAGAACAGTGAAACGCTTAAAGAAATCCATTGCCAAGCCATCCTTTGTTCAAAGCGCGCTGTCGGATCATTTAATGACAATTACGTGACGGTCCCGCCCCCTACCTTTGGACCGTGCCGCAGTATTATCTTAAGCCACAGCGTTTCGCTTAATACAAACGCTACCGCATGGTGACCGGGATCAAAACCATCCACTCTCGCGGAAGGGCATTTTCTGTGCCCGCCAGGTCCGCCATCTCGGGCTTTGTCACCAAACTGCAAACGCTTCCAGGTAACCGTTTGGGAACCAGGAGGACGACACATGACCGAACACGACAAGACCGAAACCCGCGGCTGGCTGGACATCGAGCTCGAAGACGATATGGATGAGGAGCTTGAGCAGGCCGTTGACGATGTGCGCATCCCGCCCGACCTGCGTGCCCTGATGCAAAGGCACCAGAAGAGCACCCTCGACCGCCACACCTATTTCCGCGAGCTGCTGCGTCTGCAGAGCGAGCTGGTGAAGCTGCAGGACTGGGTGCGCTTCAAGGGCCTCAAGATGGTGATCCTGTTCGAAGGCCGCGATAGCGCCGGGAAGGGGGGCGCCATCAAGCGCATTACCCAGCGCGTCAATCCGCGCAGCTGCCGGGTGGTGGCGCTGCCGGCGCCGTCGGACCGCGAGAAGACCCAATGGTATTTCCAACGGTACGTCTCGCACCTGCCGGCCGCCGGTGAGATCGTGCTGTTCGATCGCAGCTGGTACAACCGCGCCGGTGTGGAGCGCGTCATGGGCTTCGCCACCGATACCGAGGTCGAGGACTTCTTCCGCGACGTGCCGGAGTTCGAGCGCATGCTGGTGCGCTCCGGCATCATCCTGGTGAAGTACTGGTTCTCCATCACCGATGAGGAACAGCAGTTGCGCTTCCTCATGCGCATCCACGACCCCATCAAGCAATGGAAGCTGTCGCCCATGGACCTGCAGTCCCGTGTTCGGTGGGAGCAGTACACCATGGCCAAGGAGGACATGTTCGCGCGTACCAGCATTCCCGAGGCGCCGTGGCACATCGTGGAAGGCAACGACAAGAAGCGCGCCCGGCTCAACCTCATCTCGCATCTCCTCTCGGTCGTCCCCTATGAGGAGGTGCCGCATGAGCCCGTGACGCTGCCCGACCGCGTGTTCAACCCCAACTACGAGCGGCACACCCTGCCGGCCGAGCTATACGTGCCTGAGCGCTACTGATCCTTATGGGCGGACGGAGCCCCCGCCGGACGCCGACACCTTCGGATCGCGGGCAAGCACTGGCCGGCCCGCGGCCTGGACTCAAATGCAATGGGCGGATACCGGCGGGTGTCCACCCGATTTTGTTCGGGCCGTCAACCCGGCCAGCCATCCAGCAGTTCCTCGGTGGTCAGGGTGATGACCTGCTGGGCGAAGCGGGTGCGGTACAGGGTCAGCACGGCGTCATGGGACGTGTCAACGGAACTGCAGACGGCATCGGTCACCACGCAGACGGGATAGCCCAGGTCGATGGCGTCAAGCACCGTGGCCAGCACGCAGACATCGGTCTCGCATCCCGTGACAACCAAGCCGTCGGCCCCGCGCTGCCGCAGCAGGGACGCAAGCGTGCTGCGGATGAAGGCGGAATAGACCGGCTTGTCCACCACGACGGCCGGCGGGCATAGCCGGGCCAGGGGCGCCAGCAACTCCAGGGCGTCGGGAGGCAGATGGTCGCGGGTGGCATGGCGCCAGCGTTCGTAATAGGGACGCCAGGTCCCGGGCATGGTCTCCGGCGTTCGTGGCGGGATGAAGCGGGTGAAAACGGTACGCGCGGGAAAGCGTTCGGCGATCGTGGCCACCATCGGCAGGATGCGGGGCAACCAGAGGGTCGGCCAGGGACCGGAGGGGTGTTCCGGTGAGAACAGTCGCTGCATGTCCAGGCACAGGTGCACGGTGGCTGGCGTCGGCATCCAGTTCATGGCGGCGCTTCCAGATCACGTTGGCGACAACGGCCGTGGGCCCTGGATCATGTAACGCGGCCCCGCGTCCCCTGAACGCGGCGGGCTGCCAATTGTTCACCGTGACGCGATCTGTTGATGACGACCAGGCTGAAACGGCCCTGGCCGGGACGTGGCGTGCCGGACGATCGGAGTCGCTGGAGGCAGCTCGACTGCAACCGGCGCAATATAAACTAAAGGTTATAACGGATGGCCTGCGCCAGGTTCCGAGAGCGGAGAGCGGGTGGTGCATTAGGATAGCTTGTCCAGTCGGTTGGCGTGGTTGCTGAACTGCGGCGCGCCCCTGGCCGTGGGCACCAACGTTTAAAAAGTGGTAAAGACTTCGCGCAAATGGTCGCCGCATATTGCGGTATTTTTCCCATATTTCGCTATTGCGTACGCAAGGGGTACCGCCAAGTGGCTGGGCCTCACCCATTGTTTTATAAGTTGTTATTAAATGTGATGAAATCATACACGAAGAAATGGTTAATCAACCTTAACCAATGGGCCTCTTCGCCTTCCCCGATAGTTGAAGCCTCTGAAGATGCAATTGACATGAATTGCCCAACTATCCCAAAAGGTGGTGGCGCGCCTGTCCCGTTTGGATAGGTCAGGAACCAGGGGGCACGGGGCTCCGGATTCCGGCGCGGAAGAAGGGTTGGGGTGGCAAGAAACGGATTTGGGTGTCGGGCGATGTTCCCCGGCGATACCCCAAAGCCGCCATTTTTGTCTCTCAGCCCGGCAATGGTGCAAACCAGTGGTTGGGAGACAGGTGGCATGGCGAAGCAGGCGGTTACGCGCGGTCAGGGCACGAAGAAGACGCAGCAGGCCTTCCTCCTGGGCGCGTCGGCGCTGGCCATCGGCGTGGGCTTGGCCGCACCGAAATCAGCCTGGGCTAGCGCCTGCGGCAGCTTCTCCACCAATTCCACCATCGGCTCGGCGGCGCACTGCACGTCCTTCATCTGGACGGGCACGCTCGGCACCGTCATCAACAACGGCACGCTGGTGGCCAACAACACCGGCAGCTCCAGCAATTACGCCGGCTTCAGCATCCAGGGCGGCAAGACCCTGACGGCGTTCTTCAACAACAACCTGATCGGCGGCACCGGGACGACGGGCGGCATCGCCGCCATTGTCCTGACGGGCACCCCCACCTACACCACGACCAGCGGCACCATCAGCTACGGCATCAGCGCCTACACCACCATCGGTACCTTCGTGAACAACGCCGCCGGTCTCATCCAGTCGGACGGCGGCTACGGCGCCATCCGGATGATGAATGGCGTGAAGGTCGGCGGCTTCACCAACGACGGCACCATCCTGGCCAACGGCAACAGCGCCTTGAACCTGACGGGCGTCAGCATCGGCACGCTGACCAACAGCGGCTACATCTATAGTTCCGTGGGCGGTGCCATCGACATCGACGTCATCACGACAATCAGCACCGTCGGCACCATCATCAACAGCGGCATGTTGAGGGGCAACAGCGGCGGCACCGGTGCCGTGAACGTGTTCGGCGTGGTGGGCTCGGTCAACAACACCGGCACCATCCTCAACGATTCCGGCCCGGGCGTGGAGGTGCGGAACTACGGCGGCTTCGGCCCGACGGCCATCTACCACAGCCATGTCGGCCAGGACGGTACCCTCAGCACCTTGACCAATTCGGGTCTGATCAGCGGCACCGCCGGTGTTTCCATCGGTGCCGGCGGTTCCATCGTCAACCTGACCAACACCAGCATCGGCACCATCCAGGGCGGCATCGTCATTTCCAAGACCAGCGGCAACGCGTCGGTCACTCACAACGGCTATTTGGGCACCCTGGCCAACAATGGCGTCATCATCGGCAGCATCGCCACCGGCGGCCTGATCGGCACCCTGATCAACACCGGCACCATCAGCGCCACGGGCAACGCCATCAGCATCGGCACCTCGGGTACGATCGCTGGGCTGAACAACAGCGGCGTGATCAGCGGCAACATCGTCAACAATTCCGCCAACACCTTCAGCATCACCGGCGGGACGGGCACGGTCCTCGGCACCTTCACCGGCGCATCGGGCAAGGGCTCGATCATCAACACGCTGAGCAACATCGTAATCACCGGCGGCAACCTGTTTCTGAACGACAATATCAACGTCGGCAGCGGAACGCTGATCAGCCAGGGCACCAACCTGACCATCGCCGCCGGTTCCACCATCACCGGCAACTATTACAACACACTCTCGACCAACACCCTGACCACCAGTGGCCTGACGGTCACAGGCCGCGTGACGCTGATCACCGGCACCATCGTCCCGTCCTTCAGCAGTGCGGGCAATTACATCGTCGGCACGGCCGCCAGCCTGATATATTCGCCCACCGGCATTTCCAACCTCGGCTCGGCCTTCGCCGCCGTGCAGGCCCCCACCGGCGCCCATTTCTCCAACATCGGCGCCAGCGGCACGACGCTGATCTATTACAACCCGCTGATGGATTATGTCGGTGGCGCCGTCGCCTCGGTGAGCGTGGGCAGCACCGTGCTGAACGGCGTCTCCACCATCTATCCGACGGCGCTGTACATCGCCAGCACCGGCACCCTGGGCACGCTGACCAACACCGGTACCATCCGCGGCGATATCGTCAACCTCAGCGCTAACGACCTGTCCATCCGCGGCGGCACGCTCACCACCATCGGCACACTGACCGGTTACAACAACTCCATCGGCACCATCAACAACACCAACAGCAATGTGGTGCTGGTGTCGGGCAACCTACGGATCAACGACGTCATCAACGTCGGCTCCAATACCCTGGTCAACAACGGCGCCAACGTCACCTTCGGCACGCTGGGCACCATCAGCCTCACCGGCAATTTCGCCCAGACGTCCACGCTGGGCACGCTGTCCCTGGGCACCAACCTGCTGTCCATCTCTGGCGCCGCCAGCATCGCTGGCACGGTGCTGAGCAATTTCACCACTACCGTCAACCACACGCTGGGTGAGGCCATCACCTTGATCTCCGCCGGCGGCGGGCTGACCCTGAGCTATGGCACCCTGACCGGCGTGGTCAGTTCCTCCGGCACCGGCATCAACGTGACCGGCACCACGGTCGGCAACAACCTGCTGGCCATGGTGCAGAACTACTATATCGCCGGCACCTACGGCACCATCACCAACACCGGCACCCTGACGGCGGCCTCGGCCGTCTATGTCGCGTCCACCGGCACCCTGGGCGCCGTGTCCAACACCGGTGTCATCCAGGGTAGCATCGTCAACAACAGCGTCCGCGACCTGACCCTGCTGGGCGGCAGCGCCGGCACCTTCGGCACCTTCACCGGCCTCACCGGCACCACGGCGGGTTCCATCACCAACACCGCCAGCAACGTGACGCTGTCGGGCAACGTGCTGCTGAACGACGCCATCAACGCCACCGGCCACACCGTCGTCGCCAACGGCGCGAGCATATACCTGACCAGCGGCATCAACATCACCGGCAACTACAGCCAGACGGGCGGCACGTTGGCCGAGCGGTCGGCCGTCAGCGGCGGTGAACTGATCGTCAGTGGCGCGGCCGTGGTCAGCGGTGTGAACTACACGGTCGTGGGCGCCACCGGCGCCTATCACTATTTGCAGGGACCGGCGGGGGCCACGCCCATCATCGCCGGCGGTGTGGGCTCCAGCTACACCAGCATCACCTACGACAGCGGCATCACCGGTCTGACCCTGGGCGGCTACACCCAGGGCACCAGCCTGTGGGGCACCGTGCTGAACGACTATGTCGGCGACAGCCTGGCCAGCATCTCCATCGGCAGCGGCACCGTGCTGGCCACGCCGGCCGGGGTGGCGACGCTGATCTACATTGCCGGGGCCGGCACGCTGGGCACGCTGTCCAACAGCGGCACCATCCAGGGCAACATCGCCAACAACGGCTCGGCCGACCTCAACCTGCGGGGCGGCAGCGCCACCTGGGGCACCTTCGCCGGTGCCGGCGGCACGCTGGGCACCATCACCAGCACGGGCGGCAACGTGGTGGTCTCCGGCGGCCAGGTCTACCTGGCGGACCAGGTCAACGTCGGCAGCGGTCTGCTGTACAACACCGGCGGTACGCTGGGCGTGGCGCCGGGCGTGACCGTCACGGGCAACTACCTGCAGAACAACGCCAACGGCACGCTGGTCCTGGGCCCGAACGCCCCCCTGGTGGTCACCGGTTCGGCCACCATCAGCGACGGCTACATCAAGGTCGGCAGCTTCGACAGCCTGACCAACCACGTGGCGGGTGATACCACGATCCTGGTGCAGGCGGGGGCGGCTTCCAGCTACACCCTGGTCAGCAGCCAGAGCGTGCCGGTGGTGCAGTCCAACGTGGGCGGCCTGGGCGTCATCGGCACCCAGGTGGGCAACAACCTGCAGGCCGTGGTCGAGAACGACTACTTCGGCACCAGCACGGCGGCGTTCACCCAGGCCGGCACCATCGTGCTGGGGACCAACAGCCAGGCCAGCGCCGCGCTCTACGTGGCGGGGACGGCCACCATCGGCACCCTGACCAACACGGGCGTGCTGAACGGCGAGGCCAACCTCGGCAACGGCATCTTCATGGGGTCGTCGGGCACGCTGGGCGCGTCCATCGGCACGCTGGTCAACAGCGGCACCATCGCCGGCCGCGTGGGTGTCGCCAACTACAACGGCGTCATCGGCACCATCGACAACAGCGGCCAGATTCTGGACAGCCTGCCCAACTCGGGCATCTACAACGGCAACACCATCGGCCTGGTGAACAACCAGGCGGCCGGCACCATCGCCGGCGCCTATGGCATCGCCAACAGCAACCTGCTGGGCACCCTCCAGAACGCCGGGCTGGTCACCGGCTCCATCACCAGCGGGTCGACCACCGCGGTGGGCGTCGCCAACTATGGCACGCTCAACACCCTGACCAACAGCGGCCGCATCCTGGCCACGGCCGCGCGCATCGCGGACGGCGTGCTGAACTACGGCACCCTGGGCACCCTGACCAACGCCACGGGCGGCACCATCGGTGCCAGCGGCACCATCGTCAGCGGCACCAGCAACATCATCGCTGGCGTGAGCAACGGCGGCACCATCGGCACCCTGACCAACAGCGGGCTGGTCACCGTCACCGGCCGCAACACCGTCACCGGCTTCAACGTGGTGGCCGGCATCGCCAACCTGTCGAGCGGCACGATTGGCGTCCTGTCCAATGCCAGCACCATCACCGCCGCCGGCAGCATCACCGACTTCAGCGGCTCCCGCCTGGCGGGCCTGTTCAACTCCGGGGTGATCGGCACGCTGTCCAACACCGTGGACGGGGTCATCAACGGCCTGGACAACTACACCGGCGGCACCATCACCCAGTTGACCAACGCCGGCGTCATCACGTCCGCCTCCCGTTCCGCCCTGTTCAACGAAGGCACCATCGGCAATCTCTCCAACAGCGGGACGATTCAGGGCCCGACCGCGCTGCGCCTGGGCAGCAGCGGCACCATCGGCACCTTCACCAACAGCGGCACCATCGCCGGTTCCATCCTGAACGGCGCTTCCACGGCCCTGACCATCGGCGGTGGTGCTGGCACGGTGGTGGGCGTGCTGACGGGGGTCAGCGGCAGCGTCGGCGGCGCCGACAAGGGCCGGATCACCAGCACCGGCGCCGACCTGGTGTTCAACAGCGGCAACCTGCTGCTGAACGACGACATCACTGCCACCGGCCGCACGGTGACCAACAGCGGCGCCTCGCTGCGCCTGTCCAACAGCGTCATCGTCACGGGCAATTACGCGCAAGGCGCCACCGGCACCCTGGTGCTGGGCAGCGGCGCGCTGCTGTCGGTGACCGGTGCGGCCACGGTCACCGCGGGCACGGTCACGTCCAGCGGCTTCAACGCCACCGGCAACTACCTGGCGGGTGGCAGCAACGTCACCCTGGTGCAGGGCGGCGCCGGCTCGTCCTACAACACCACGGTGGTGGCGGGCGGGGGCATCACCGGCCTGGGCCTGACCGGCAGCGTGTCGGGGAACAACCTGCTGGCCGTGGTCGGCAACGACTATGTCGGCGCCTCGCTGGGTTCCATCGTCAACAGCGGTTCGCTGAGCTACAGCGGCGCCAGCACGGGCGCGGTCTATGTGGCCGGCACCGGCAGCCTGGGCACCCTGGTCAACAGCGGCACCATCGCCGGCTCCATCGCGGTGGAGGTGGCGTCGGGCGGCACGCTGGGCCAGGTGATCAACACCGGTACCATCAGCGGCAACCTGGTCAACCTGTCGACCAACGGGCTGGTCCTGTCGGGCGGCACGGTGGCGGGCACCTACACCGGCGGCACCATCACCAGCACCCTGGCCAACGTGACCCTGGCCTCGGGCGCCATGGTTCTGGGCGACGCGGTCAACGTCGGCGCCGGCACGCTGGTCAACGGCGGCGCCTCGGTGTCGCTCAACACCATCGTCAGCGTCACCGGCAACTACGGCCAGACGGGCGGGACGCTGAACGTGGGGGCCAACGCGCTGGTGGTCAGCGGGGCGGCGGTCATCACCGGCGGCACGGTGGTCTCCGGCGCCACCTTCTCGTCCGCCGCCAACTATCTGGCGGGCAGCAACGCCAGCACCCTGATCCAGGGCGGCGCCGGGTCCAGCTACAGCGGCTACAGCGTGTCCGCCGGGTCGCTCACCGGCCTGGCGTTCGGCGGCACCACCAGCGGCACCAACCTGGTGCTGGCGGTGAACAACGACTATGTCGGGACCCTGCTGCCCACGCTGAACAATACCGGCAGCATCGGCGGCATGCTGTACGCGGCCTATGTCACCAACACCGGCGCGGTAGGCACGCTGAACAACAGCGGCACCCTGGCGGGCGTAGGGGCCAGCACCACGGCCGCGGGGGTGCGCAACGCCGGCAGCATCGGCACGCTGTCCAACAGCGGTGTCATCGGTGTCGGCGGCGCGCATTTCAGCGACGCCGTCTTCAACACCGGCACCATCGGCACCTTGCTGAACGCCAGTGGCACCATCGCCGCCACCGTCAGCGGCGCTGGCGTAGAGAACATCGGGCTGATCGGCAGCCTGGGCAACAGCGGCACCATCATCGGCGCCAGCTATGGCCTGGAGAACGTCGGCACCATCGGCACGCTGAACAACAGCGGCCTGCTCAGCGGCAACACTGCCATCAGCAACGCCGGCACCCTCGGCGTGCTGATCAACAGCGGCAGCATCGGTGGCAACCTGGGCCTGTACCAGCACGGTGCCGTTATCGCCACCCTGGTCAACAGCGGCATCCTAGGTCGCAACGGCGGCATCTTCGCCAGTTCCAGCATCGATACCCTGATCAACAGCGGCACGCTGCTGGGCACCCTCAACAGCACCGGCGCCCTGATGCTGGCTGGCACCGCCACCATCGGTACGCTGGTCAACAGCGGTATCATCAACGGCAACATCACCAACAACGGCGGCGGCGGCCTCACCATCGGCGGGGGCATCGCGGGCACGGTGGGCACGCTGACCGGCGGCACCATCAGCAGCACGCAGCACAATGTGGTGTTCAGCGGCGGCGCGCTGGCGCTAAGCGACGCCATCGATGTCGGCGCCAACACCGTGGCCAACAGCGGCGCCGCGCTGACACTGGGCAGCGCGGTCAGCATCACCGGCAACTATAGCCAGTCCTCGGGCACCCTGGTGATCAACCCCGGGGTCAGCCAGCTGGTGGTCAGCGGCTTGGCCAGCATCACCGGCGGCAAGGTCAGCGCCAGCCTGTCCAGCACGGGCAACTACCTGGCGGGTGGCAATTACACCCTGGTGCAGGGCGGCGCGGGATCCAACTACACCGGTGCCACCCTCACCGTCACGGGCGGTGCGTTGGGCCTTAGCACCGGCACGTCCATCGCCACCATCGGCGGCAATATCGACCTGCTGCTGGCCGTCAACAACGACTATGTCGGCGGCACGCTGGCCACGCTCACCAACACCGGCACCATCAGCGCCAATACCGGCATCCATATCACCAACGGCGGCTCGGTTGGCGTCGTCACCAACAGCGGGCTGCTGAACGGCCGGTACGCCTTCGTCAATCAGGGCAGTGTGGGCACCCTGGTCAACACCGGCGTGATCGCCGCGGGCAGCACCGGGGTCCAGGGCCAGGGCAACTACGGCACGGTCGTCAACAGCGGCACCATCAGCGGCGTCAGCGTGGCCGTGGCCTTCGGCGGGTCCGTCGGCACCCTGGTCAACAGCGGGCTGATCAACGGCTCGCAGGCGCTCTACATCGGCAGCATCCTGGGCACGCTGGTGAACACCGGCACCATCGCCGGGACCATCAACAATGCCGGCGGCGGCCCGCTGACCATCATCGGCGGGACGGGCGGCACCATCGGCACCCTGACCGGCCAATCCGGCGCCGTCGGCGCGCTGGCCAGCAACGCCAACGTGGTGCTGGCCTCGGGCAGCCTGCTGCTGAACGATCAGGTTGTTCTGGGCGGCAACACCCTGTCCAACATGGGCGCCTCAGTGCGGCTGGGCACGCTGATCAGCGTCACGGGCCAGTACAGCCAGACAGCCGGTACCCTGGATGTCGGCGCGGGCCGCCTGGTGGTCAGCGGTGCGGCCAGCATCACCGGCGGCACGGTCGTGGCCACGCTGTCCGGCACCGCCAACTATCTGGCGGGACAGGTCAGCTCCACCACCCTGGTGACGGGCGGCGTCGGCTCCAACTACACCGGCGCCAACGTGGCGGCGGGGGGCGTGACCGGCTTGGCCGTGACCGGCACCACCAGCGGCACCAATCTGGTCGTCGCGGGCCTGAACGACTATGTCGGCACGGTGCTGGGCAGCCTGAACAACACCGGCACGATCAGCGCCAGCAACGCCGTCTACGTGGCGGCGACGGGGACGCTGGGCAGCCTCACCAACACTGGCACGCTGCTGGGCGCCAATGCCGCCCTGAACAACCTGGGCTCTATCGGCACCATCACCATCGGCACGCTGACGGGCACGGGCACGACGACCAGCTATGGCACGGTGGGTCTGCTGCAGGGCGCGGTGGGTATCACCAACGCCGGCAGCATCGGCACGCTGGTCAGCTACGCCACCATCATCGGCACCTCCGGGGCGGCGGTCGATAACCAGGGCTCGATGTACAGCCTGGGCAACGCCGGGACCATCACCGGGGTGACGGCCGGCATCAACAACGCCGGCAGCATCGGCGGCCTGGTCAACGCCAACCAGGTCACCGGCAGCATCGGCATCAACAACACCGGCACCATCGCCTTCATCCAGAACTTCGTCTTCGCCACCGACAGCCTGACCACGTTCATCGGCAGCATCAGCGGCTCGGCCACGGGCCTGAGCAATGCCGGCGTCGTCGGCACCCTGGTCAACGCCGGCGCGATCACCGGCAGCATCGGCCTCAACAACTCGGGCACCGTCCTGGGCCTGGCGAACGCCCTCTTCCCCACCGGCAGCCTCACCGCCGTGGTGGGCAGCATCGCCGGGTCGGCCACGGGTGTGCGCAACACCGGTGTGATCGGGACGCTGCTGAACCAGGGCCTGATCTCCGGTGGCAACTACGCGCTGTACAACGGCGCCGGCGCCACGCTGGGCACCATTGCCAACGCCGGCACGATCAGCGGCAACATCGTCAACCTGTCGGCGACCGACCTGGTCATCGCGGGCGGTGGCGGCACCCTGACGGGCGGCAGCATCAGCAACACCGCCAGCAACCTGGTGTTCGCCGGCGGTACCCAGGTGGTCAATGACGCCCTCAACGTGGGCAGCCACACGGTGGTCAACAGCGGCGCCAGTCTGGCCTTGGGCGGTGACCTCAGCATCACCGGCAACTACAGCCAGGCTACGGGCACGCTGGGCCTGTCGACCAACCACCTGTTCGTCAGCGGTGTCGCCAATGTGAGCGGCGGGGTCATCACCGCCAGCGTCAGCTCCATCGGCAATTACGTGGTGGGCTCGCCCACCGGCGCCATCCTGGTCCAGGGCGGGGCGGGGTCCAGCTACACCGGGGTCAGCCTGACCTCCGACGTCACCGGCCTGACCATCGCCGCCGGCGTGGACACCATCGGGTCCAACGTGGACCTGGTGGTCGCGGCGGCCAACGACTACATCGGCGGCACGCTGGGCAGCTTGGGTAACAGCGGCACCATCACCGGCGTGGTCACGGCGGCCTACATCGCCACCCTGGGCAGCCTGGGCACCTTGGCCAACAGCGGCCTGCTGGACGGGGCCCGCTATGGCATCCGCAACCGGGGCACCATTGGCCTGGTGGACAACAGCGGCACGGCCACGGGCCTGGTCGGCCTGTGGAACCAGGGCGTCATCGGCACGGTCGTCAACACCGGCCTGCTGAAGGACGCGCCCTCGGCCCAGGCCGCCGGCCTGAACAACGCCGGCAGCATCGGCGTGCTCACCAACATGGGCAGCATCAGCAGCGTCGCCTACGGCCTGTACAACAGCGGCAGCATCGGCGGCATCGACAACAGTGGCGTCATCAGCGCCACCGATACCATCACGGGCCGGGCCCTGCGCAACGCCATCGGCGCCACCATCACCGCGATCGGCAACAGCGGCACCATCGCCGGCGCCACCGCCCTGTACAACCAGGGCAGTGTCGGCACCATCGCCAACAGCGGCGTGATCGCCGGCAACGTGGTGAACGCCAGCGCCAACGCCCTGGTGTTCACCGGCGGCACCGGTGCCACCATCGGCACGCTGACGGGTGCCACCGGCGTCGGCACCATCAGCAGCACGTTGGCCAACGTGGTGCTGGCCGGCGGCAACCTGGCCCTGAACGACCAGGTGGACCTGGGCGGGACCAATACCCTGGTCAACGGCGGCGCATCCCTGCGCCTGTCCACCCTCATCGCCGTCACGGGCACTTACAGCCAGTCGGCGGGCACCTTGCAGGTGGCATACGGCAGCGGCCAGCTGGCCGTCAGCGCCGCCGCGGTGCTGACCGGCGGCACCATCGCCGCCACGGGCGTGCCGGGCACCATCAACATGCTGGCGGGCGTGGGCGACACCGTGGCCCTGGTGGCCGGGGGCGTGGGCTCCAGCTACACCGGCCTCAGCTACACCAGCGACGTGACGGGGATGGAGGTCACGGGCAGCGTCGGCGGCAACAGCCTCTACCTGGCTGGTATCAACGACTATGTCGGCGGCACGCTGGGAACGCTCAGCAACAGCGGCACCATCAATGCCAACAACGCCGTCTACGTGGCGGCCACGGGCACGCTGGGCAGCCTGACCAACAGCGGCACGCTGGCGGGCGCCAACGCCGCCATCAACAACCTGGGCAGCATCAACAGCATCCTCAACGGCACGCTGGGGACGGTGGGCAGCAGCCTGGGCGTCATGGTGGGCGCGGTGGGTGTGGCCAACGCCGGCAGCATCGGCACGCTGACCAGCTACGGCACCATCCTCGGCACCACCGGGGCGGCGGTCGACAACCAGGGCATGGTGTTCGGCCTGGGCAATGCCGGGACCATCACCGGGGTGACGGCCGGCGTGAACAATGCCGGGACCCTGAGTATCTTCCAGAACGCCGGCCTGGTTACCGGCTCCATCGGCATCAACAATACCGGGACCATCGCGCTTCTCGGCAACATCGGCTTCGGCACCCTGATCGGCAGCATCAGCGGCTCGGCCACCGGCCTGCGCAACACCGGCGTCATGGGCACGCTGCTGAACCAGGGCCTGATCTCCGGCGGCGCCTACGCGCTGTACAACGGCGCCAGTGCCACGCTGGGCACCATCGCCAACGCCGGCACGATCAGCGGCAACATCGCCAACCTCTCGGCGACCGACCTGGTCATCGCGGGCGGTGGTGGCACCCTGACGGGGGGTAGCATCACCAACACCGCCAGCAACCTGGTGTTCGCCGGCGGCGCGCAGGTGCTGGGCGACAGCATCGTCAACGTGGGCAGCCACACGGTGGTGAACAGCGGGGCCAGCCTGGCCCTGGCCAGCACCGTCACCATCACCGGCAACTACAGCCAGGCGACGGGCACGCTGGCCCTGGGCAGCAATCATCTGGAGGTCAGTGGCGTGGCCGCCATCAGCGGCGGCACCATCACGGCCGATATCAGCTCCATCACCAACTACATCGTGGGGTCGTCAACCGGCGTCATCCTGGTGCAGGGCGGGGCGGGGTCCAGCTATACCGGCGTGGGCATCTATTCCGGCATCAGTGGCCTGACCATCGGTACCGGCGTCACCACCATAGGGTCCGACGTCGACCTGGTGCTGGCGGCGGTGAACGACTACATCGGCGGTACGCTGGCCAGCCTGAACAACACCGGCACCATCAGCGGTGTGGTCACGGCGGCCTACATTGCCGGCGCAGGCAGCCTGGGCACGCTGTCCAACAGCGGCCTGCTCGAGGGTGAGCTCTACGGCATCCATAACCAGGGCACCATCGGCCTGGTGGACAACAGCGGCACGGCCAGCGGCGTCGTCGGCCTGTTCAACCAGGGCACCATCGGCACGGTGCTGAACACCGGCCTGCTTAAGGACCGGCAGGAGGTCAATGCCGCCGGCCTTAACAACACCATCGGAGCCAGCATCGGTGCCGTGATCAACCAGGGCACCATCAGCAGCGTGCCCTACGGCCTGTACAACAGCGGCACCATCGCCAGCATCGCCAACAGCGGGGTGATCAGCGCCACCGACACCGTCTCTGGCCAGGGTCTGCACAACAGCATCGCCGGCGTCATCGGCACCATTACCAACAGCGGCACCATCGCCGGCGTCGTCGCCCTGTACAACGAGGGCAGCATCGGCACCATCGCCAACAGCGGCACCATCGCCGGCAGCATCGTGAACACCAGCGCCAACGCCCTGGTGTTCACCGGCGGCAGCGGGTCCACCCTGGGCACGCTGACCGGTACCAACGGCATCGGCACGATCACCAGCACGCTGGCGAATGTGGAACTGGCCAGCGGCAACCTGGTGCTGAACGACCAGGTCAACGTTGGTGCCGGCACGCTGGTGAACAGCGGCGCCAACGTGCTGCTGAC
>NZ_VITO01000036.1:0-28335 GCF_007828025.1 Nitrospirillum bahiense | reverse complement strand
ACATGGCTGTTGTCAAACACATGGCCATGAACCTCATACGCAATGCACCCGGCAAACAAAGCCTGACTGTCCGACGAAAAAAGGCATCCTGGAATATCGACTACCTCGAAACCGTCATACGACAACGGGGGTGAGGCACTTCAAGCGATTCCCCTGGGTCAAGCAGCGGCGGTGTCGCCCCCGCCGCCCGCGACCCCGGGGACGGGAGGCAGGAACCGGGCGACCTCCGCCACCCGGCGGCGCAGCCAGGCGTGGGCCGGGTGGCTGTCCAGGCGGCGGTGCCACACCATGGACAGGCGCATGCCGCCCGCTGGCTTGTCACCCACCGGCATGTCCGCAGGCAGGGGCAGCACCGCCAGGCCGAAGGAGTCGGCCAACGGGTGGGCCACGCGCGCCGGCATGGTGCAGACCAGGTCGCTATCGCGCAGCATGGGGGCGGCCGCCAGCAGGTGGGATGCCACCACCGCCAGGGTGCGCTGCCGGCCCACGGCTTCCAGCATGCGGTCCACCGCCCCCACCTTGGATGCGGTGGCCGAGACCAGCAGGTGGGAGAAGGCGAGGTAGGTCTCCAGGGTCCAGGGGGCATCCAGGGCCGGATGCCCCGGACGCATCAGCACCGCCAGGCTGTCGCGCACCAGCATCTGCCGGGTCATGTGGGCGGGCGGGTCGGGCAGCATGCCCAGCGCCAGGTCCAGCAGGCCCGATTCCAGGCCGGGCAGGGCGTTGTCCTTGTCGGCATGGCGCAGCACCAGGGACAGGCCGGGGGCCTCCGCCCGCAGGGCCGCCACCAGGGGCGGGCCCAGCACGAACTCGGCGTGGTCGGACAGGCCCACGGTGATCGCGTCCCGCGCCTCGCACGGCAGGAAGGGCTGGCGGGCGGCCAGGGCGGCCCGTACCTGGTCCAGGGCGCCTTGCAGGGGGCGGGCCATGGTGTCGGCCACGGCGGTGGGCACCATGCCGGTGGGGGTGCGCACGAACAGGTCGTCGCCCATGTGCTGGCGCAGGCGGGCCAGCGCGTTGCTGACGGCGGACTGCGATAGGCCCAGCGCCCGGCCGGCCCGCGTCACCTGCCGTTCGCGGTACAGCGCATCGAAGACGTGCAGCAGGTTCAGGTCGATCTGGCTGATGTCCATGGATGGCCCCCTTCGCCACTGGCCATCACTATGGTGAATGGTGATGTTGATAACCAGTGATTTGGCAAATGGTGTCGATGGGGCCATGTTGGAAGGGTCAGTCTTTCCAAACCCAAGGTTCCGCCCCATGCCCGCCCTCTCCGCCATGCCCGCCGCCGCCCCGGCCCCTGTCACGGCGGCGCGCCAGCCGGTCTATTTCATCTCCCACGGCTCCCCCATGCTGGCGCTGCAGGACAGTGACGCGCGGCGCTTCCTGCAGACCCTGGGTCGCGACATCCGGGCGGCGGGCATCCCCCGCGCCATCCTGATGCTGTCCGCGCATTGGGAGACGGCGGCGCCGACGGCCTCCCTGGCCGACCGGCCGGAAACCATCCATGATTTCGGCGGCTTTCCCCGCGCCCTGTTTGAGATGCGCTACCCCGCCCCCGGCGCGCCGGAGGTGGCGCGGGCGGCCCTGGCGGCCCTGGCCGCCGCCGGTATCACGGTCACGGGAGGGGAAGCGCGCGGCCTGGACCACGGCGCCTGGGTCCCCTTGATCCTGATGTTCCCGGAAGCCGACATTCCGGTCGCCCAGCTGTCCATCCAGCCGCATCTGGGACCCGCCCACCACCGCCGCTTGGGCGAGGCGCTGCGGCCGCTACGCGACCAGGGGGTGCTGATCATCGCCTCGGGTTCGCTGACCCACAATCTGCGTGACCTGGCGTGGGAGGGCACGGATGAGGTGGCGCCCTGGGCCGCTGCCTTCCAATCCTGGATCCATGACAAGGTCAGCGGCGCCGACGTCGCGGCCCTGGACGACTACCGCGCCCGCGCGCCCTTCGCCCGCCAGAACCACCCGCGCGACGAACACTTGCTGCCCCTGTTCGCCGCCGTGGGCGCGGCGACACCGGGTCAGCCCGGCCGCCGCCTGCACGGCAGTGTGCAGCTGGGCGCCTTGGCCATGGACGCCTATCGGTTCGATTGAAACGCCAGGCGGCTTACATCCCGCCGCCATACATGAAGAGGTAGGGAAAAAGCAGCAGCACGAAGAGCAGACACCACAGGTTTCCGATCCACGCCCATCTCGTCTGGCTCAGTAGTAACGAAGGCACCAAGGCCATCAGTAGGACCATAAAAGGAAACACGACGATGCCGGAAACCTGGGCGAGGTCAACATGCCCCAGGCGAGCCTGGACGCTTTTTTCCAAGTCTAGCCCTATCCAGACCAAGCCACCCCAAGATAGGCCACAAATCATCGGTAGAATAAGGGGCGCAAGCCGTAGCCTGCTGAAGGGGGCAGCTTTCGGTTGTGTTTGGTCCATGGTCGTCATCCGAAACTTCAGGCCACCCCATCATACATAGACCGCTGTGCCTGGTGGCGGTCGAGGCTGAAAAGAAAAAGGCCGGGCGCCCGCTGGCGGCCCGGCCTTGATCCTGACGGTGCCGGGCTCGTGCGAGCCCCGCAGCTCACTCCATGCCCAGCGCGGCCTTGTAGAGCTCCAGCAGGGCGTCCTGCTCCTGCCGGTCGTTCTTTTCCATCTTCCGCAGGCGGACGATGGCGCGGATGATCTTGGTCTCGAACCCCACGCCCTTGGCTTCGGCGTAGATGTCCTTGATGTCGTCCGCGATGCCCTTCTTGTCCTCTTCCAGGCGTTCGATGCGCTCGATGATGGAGCGCAGGCGGTCGCCGGCGATGCCGCCAACATCCGTCGCAACAGGGGCGTCCGACATGGGGAATGCCTCTTCGTTCTAAGTGGTGGTCTGAATGGTGAGGGCGCGACCTTACCCGCGCGGCCGGGGATGGGCAAGCGCCGGTAAAGGGGCGCCGCCCCCCGTGTCAGTCCTTCGGCTTGCTCTGCTCGAACGCCGCCTTCTGCTCCGCCGTCGCCTCGCGCTGGTGCAGGCGTTTGAAGTCCTCGTACGGCATGCCGTAGACGATCTCGCGCGCGGCCTCATAGTCCAGCGGCACACCCTTTTCCTCGGCGGCGGCGCGATACCATTTGGACAGGCAGTTACGGCAGAATCCGGCCAGGTTCATCAGGTCGATGTTCTGGACGTCGGTGCGCTCACGCAAATGCGCCACCAGCCGGCGGAAGGCGGCGGCCTCAAGCTCCATCCGGGTGGCGTCGTCGATCTCGGGAACCATGGAATATCCTTGTGAAGGGGGATGGCCTGCTCAGGCGCCGGCCAGCACGTGGTGTATATCGGGGCGGCCGATCAGCTGTCCAAGGGCTTGCGCCAGCAGGGCGGACCAGTGCTCCACCCCCACCGCGTCGCCGATCAGATCCTGCCGGATTTCGATCAGCACGCCGGGCAGGCCTGGCCGGGTGGAATGGGTCTTCAGGGTATAGCCGTGGCCGTCGCGCCCCGAGTAGGGAACGTTGTCGCCCACCACCACACCCGGCAGGGCCCGCAACAGCTCCAACAAGGGCAGGGGCAGGCGGCCATCCTGGTCCCACAGCACGCCCAGATGCCAGGGGCGCTGGAAGCCGTTCATGACCGGCGTGAAGCTGTGGACGGAGATGATGGCCGGCGTCTGGCCCGCCGCGCGCTTGGCATCGACGCACGTCGCGACGGCGGCGTGGTAGGGGTGGAACAGGGCATCCAGCCGCGCCTGGCGGTCACCATCGGTCAGGGCCTGGTTGGCCAGGACGGGGGTGCCGTCGCTGACCGCCGGCATCAGCGTGGCGCTGTCCAGCGGGCGGTTCAAATCCACCACTAGGCGGGAATATCCGGCGATGACCGCCGGCGCGTCCAGCCGCCGGGCCAGCGCGCGAGTCACCGCCTCCGCCCCGATGTCCCAGGCGATGTGCCGCTCCATGTCGGCCGCCGGAACACCCAGGGTGCCCAGGCGGGCGGGCACGCGGCGTGCGGCATGTTCGCACAGCAGCACGACGGGGGCGGGCCCGTGGGGATTGACCACCGTGACGGCGGGCGGCTCATCAGGGGCGAGCAAGGCGGCGGGAGAGGCAAGCGTGTCCAAGGGGCGGCCTATCTCAGGGAATATGCCCTGCCAGGATAGCGGTCCCGGTCGGGGATGGAAGCCCCCGCCGGGCATTCCTGCACCGTTGATGTCGAAACGATGAACGGCCGGCTTGCGCGCCGCCCGAATTACCGGGAAAATAGCAATGGGTGCATGCGAGGCATCGCTTTCAGCGTCTTCCCCGTGCATACTTCGTCGACGTGCAGCTTTCCCGCGTTGGGGAGCCGGATGGCGCACGTTTCCTTTGAAATGACTGCGGCTGTTCCAGGTGCTGGACGGGCGCTGCCGAAGCCCCTGGGCGAGGACAGAATTGGGCGGCATGTACCGGTCGAGCATACGCACACCCCCCCTTGATGCCCCGATGCCGGTGATCCGGCCTGGGGAGGCCGACGACGCCGAGGGCATACGCCAGGTCCATATCCGTTCCGTGCACGCTTTCTGCGCCGGGCATTACTCGCCCGAACAACTCATCGCCCTTCTGGGCGGGCGTGAGGCTGCGGACTACCGCACCGCCATGACGGAATGGGGGGAGCATGTGCTGGTGGCGGAGCAGGCGGGCCGCGTGGTCGGCTTCTCTGCGCTCTACAGCGCCGAGGTCCGGGCCGTCTATGTCGATCCGGTGGCCGCCAAGGGTACCGGCCGCCGCTTGCTGGAAGAGATCGAGACCCTGGCGCGCGACCGGGGCGCCGGCGCCCTGCACCTCACCTCCTCCATGAACGCGGTGGGGTTTTATGAGGCCATGGGCTATCAGCGCCAGGGTCCCCGGCTGATGACCATGGGCTGCGGCACCCAGCTGGCCGCCTGGGGCATGCGCAAGGCGCTCGGCCGTTAGGCGGCGGAAGACTTTTCCAATCCCCTGGCCTGACGGTAGCTTTGGGGCAAGGTTTCCCCAACGCCGGATGCATGCCCGTGGCCCCCTCCGACATCACCGTTCAGCATTTCTTCGGCCGCGACGGCCAGCGCCTGGCCTACCGCGAGCTGGGTCAAGGCCGGCCGCTGGTGCTGATCCATGGCTATTTCTCCACCGCCACGGTCAACTGGCTGAAGTACGGCCACGCGCCTCGCATCGCGGAGCGCGGCTACCGCGTCATCATGCCGGACCTGCGGGCCCACGGCGACAGCGCCAAGCCGCATGAGGTGTCGGCCTACCCGCCCGACGTGCTGGCCGACGACGGCCTGGCGCTGGTGGAGCATCTGGGCCTGACCGACTATGACCTGGGCGGCTATTCCCTGGGCGGGCGCACCACCATGCGCATGCTGGCGCGCGGCGCCACCCCGGCCCGCGCCATCTGCGCCGGCATGGGCCTGGCCGGCCTGACCCACACCGCCGGCCGGGGGGAGCATTTCCGCCGCATCCTGACCAACCTGGGCACCTTCGAGCGCGGCACGCCGGAATGGATGGCGGAGGCCTTCCTGAAGACGGTCGGGGGCGACCCGGTCGCCCTGCTGAACATCCTGGAGACCTTCGTCGACACCCCACCGGACGTGCTGGCCGGCCTGGACCTGCCCATCCTCATCACCGCCGGCGCCCAGGACCAGGACAACGGGTCGGCCCAGGAACTGGTCGCGGCCCTGCCCAACGCCCGCTACGTCGAAATCCCCGGCGACCATATGAGCGCCGTGACCAAGCCCGACCTGGGCCGGGCCATTGCGGATTTCCTAGCAGGCTGAGTTTAGGGGCGGCCTGAGTTTACGGGTGGCGTACGATCATGAACCCTTCCGCCTCGTCCGGCGGGACGAAGTAGCGGGTGATGGCGTCGAACTCCGCGTCGGTGGCGGCGAAGTCGTGGCCGCCGGCGGCGTTGCGGGCGCGCAGGCGCTGGCGGCAGACCTCATCGGGCACGTCCAGGTAATGCAGGGTGTGGGCGGCGCCGGCTTCCTCGAACAGGCCGCGCATCCATAGGCGCAAGCCGGGCGTGTTGGCGGGGAAGTCCAGCACCACCGACAGCCCGGCCCGCAGCAGGGCCACGGCGTGCGGCCCCACGACCTGGCGCAAGCGGGCGCTGAGCCGGATGTAGTCGGCGACGCTGGCCAGTTCCTCGGGATACAGGCGGGCCAGCCAGTAATCCTCGCTCAGCAGGATGGTGCCGGGCGCCGCCGCCAGGGTGGCGGTGAGTGTGGACTTGCCGGCGGCGATCTTGCCGCACACCAGGTGCAGCATGGGTATGGGGGATGTCATGGTGAGGGTGTCCTTGGGAACCGCGAAGGATGGGGCGAACGCCAACGGCCCGGCCTGAGGATCAGGCCGGGGTGGTAATTCGCCTCAGGCACGTGCGGACCAGGACCATGCCGCCTTACCCCGCCGCCGCCAGGCGGGCGCTGCCCCGCGGGCGGGCGTTGCGCCCGGCGGGGGAGGCGTCGGTGACTTGCCACGGCCGCTGGGCGCCCAGCGACTCCGCCACGGCGAGGCCGGCGGACAGGCCATCCTCATGGAAGCCATAGCCGCAGTAGGCGCCGCAGAACCAGGTGCGGCGGGTGCCCTGGATGAGGCCCAATTCCTGCTGTGCCGTCGCGGCGGCCAGGTCGAACAGCGGGTGGTCGTAGATGAACTCCCGCACCTTCAGCGACGGGCGCGGTTCGGTGATGGGGTTCAGGGTGACGAACAGGGGCACGCGCTTGTCCAGCCCCTGCAGCAAATTCATCCAGTAGGTGACGGATACCTTGGCGTCCCGGTCCCGGGTGGAATGGGCGCTGTAGTTCCAGCTGGACCAGGCCTTGGCGCGGCGGGGCATCAGCAGCGGGTCGCGGTGCAGCACCGCCCGGTTCATCTGGTAGCGGAAGGCGCCCAGGATGCGCCGCTCCTCCTCCGACGGGTCCAGCAGCAGGGCCAGGGCCTGGTCGGCGTGGGTTGCCAGCACGACGTGGTCATAGCTGCCGCTCCACCCCTGGGAATCCTGGATGTGCACGGCGGTGCCGGAACGCCGCAGGGCGACGATGGCCCGGCCGGTGTGCAGCCGGCCTTCCAGCGACCGGGTCAGGCGGGTGACATAGGCGCGGCTGCCGCCCGTGACCGTGCGCCACTGCGGCCGTTCCTTCAGCTTCAGCAGGCCGTGGTTGCAGAAGAAGCGCACGAAGCTTTGCACCGGGAAGGACAGCATCTCCCCGATGGTGGAGGACCAGATGGCGGCACCCATGGGCAGCAGGTGGTCGTAGATGAAGCGATGGCCATAGCGCTGCGCCACCAGGTATTCGCCCAGCGTCATGGCGGCGGCCGAGGGCTGGTCCAGCAGCGCCGGGGCCGTCTTGTAGAAGCGCAGGATGTCGCGCAGCATCAGGTGATAGGTGGGCGACAGCAGGTTGCGCTTTTGCGCGAACATGCCGGCCAGGTTCGTGCCGGAATATTCCAGCTTGCCCCGGTCCAGGGTGACGGCGAAGGACATGTCGGACGCCTGGGTCGGCACGTCCAGATGCTCGAACAACGCCACCAGATTGGGATATGTCGCGGCGTTGTAGACGATGAAGCCGGTGTCCACGGGCATGGGATGGGCGCCGCGACCGGGCACATCCACCGTGTTGGAGTGGCCGCCCAGATAGCTGTTCTGCTCGAACAGGGTCACGTCATGGCCTTGCCGTGCCAACAGCCAGGCGCAGCTCATGCCCGTGATGCCGGCGCCGATGACGGCGATCTTCATACCCGCGCTCCCGCTGCCCGCGTCACTCGCGGGTCCCTGGTCATCCATCTGATCTCGCATCGGCATTTAACCCCAGAGGTCAATCGTTGTCGTCCCTGATCGCCGCGAAGGTGTCCAGCGCCCGCTGCCGCGCCGCCTTATGCTCCACCACCGGGTGGGGGTAATCGTGGCCGAGGCGCACGCCGGCCGCCCGCAGCGTGATGGGGTCGGCGGTCCAGGGCTGGTGCAGCACGCGGTCGGGCAGGCCCGCCAGCTCTGGCACCCAGCGGCGCACATACTCTCCCGTGGCGTCGAACTTCTCGCCCTGCAGTACCGGGTTGAACACGCGAAAATAGGGGGCGGCGTCGGCGCCGCAGCCGGCGATCCATTGCCAGCCGGCGGCGTTGTTGGCCAGGTCCGCGTCCACCAGCGTGTCCCAGAACCAGGCCTGGCCGGCCGTCCAGGGCAGCAGCAGGTGCTTCACCAGAAAGGATCCGACCACCATGCGCACCCGGTTGTGCATCCAGCCGGTGGCCCACAGCTCCCGCATCCCGGCGTCGATGATGGGGTAGCCCGTCAGGCCGCGTTGCCACGCCGCCAGATGGCCGGCGTTGTCATCCCAGGTGAAGGCCTCGAACTTCGGATTCAAGGGGCGCTCCGGCAGGAAGGGAAAATGATAGAGCAGGTGGTGGCAGAACTCGCGCCACCCCAACTCGCGCAGGAACGAGTCCACGCCGTCACTGCCCTGGGTCTTGGCCTGGGCCTGGGCCGCCGCCCAGATCTGGCGGGGGGAGATCTCACCATGGTGCAAATGGGGGGACAGGCGGGACGTCAGCGGCTGCGCCGGATAGTCGCGTCCTTCCGGGTAGCGTGCCACGGCCCGGGCCAGGAAATCCGTCAGACGCTGTTGCGCGCCCGCCTCGCCGGGTGTCCAACTGTCGCGCAAGCCCCCCGCCCAGTCGGGCTTGGTGGGAAGCAGGCCCCAATCCTCCAGCCGGTCGCTGTCGGGCGGCGTGGGCAGGGTGGCCAGGTGCCGGGGGGTGGGCTCGGGCCGCCCCGGGTCCAACCCCTCCCGCACAGCCTTCCAGAACGGGGTGAACACCTTGTAGGGGCCGCCCGTGCCGGTCTTCACCGTCCACGGTTCCACCAGCAGGGCGGCATTGAAGCTATCGACGGCGATGCCCTCGGCCTTGAGGTCGGCCTTCAGCGTGCTGTCGCGGGCAATGGCGTGCGGCTCATAGCAGCGGTTCCACACCACGGCCTCCGCCCCCGTCTCGCGTACCAGGGCGCGCAGCGCCACGTCCGCCCGGCCCCGTCGCAGGATGAGGGGGCAGCCCGGGCCGGCCAGCGCCCCGGACAGGGCCGCCAAGCTGTGGTGCAGCCACCAGCGCGAGGCGCCCCCCGGCGCCCACGGTCCCGGCGTTTGGTCGTCCAGGATGTAGACCGGGACCACCGGCCTGCCGGATTGGGCGGCATGGCTCAGCGCGGGGTTGTCGGCCAGGCGCAGATCCTGACGGAACCAGACGATGACGGGCGGCTTCGGGGCGGCGGACATCAGGCGAACCCTAGCATTTCTGCAGATGGCAGGCATGCGCCAGCGGCCCGGCGTGGTGTGAGCGCTACAATAGCGGGCAAGAAAAAAGGCGACATTCGGGGTTGGCCGTAGGGCTGGCGTGGGTTTTGACAGGGTGTTGGACGGAACGCCGCAGGACGAACCGCATATGACGGAAGATACGTACCCGTCCATCCGGTGGATCACCCCCGGCGAAATCTATTCCCCACCCTATACTGATGTATTGGCGTGCTTGTTTTTCCCAGAAGGGATCCTATTTGAAACAGTGTCCGCTCGATGATCCAGTGTACCGGTTCCCCCATCCCGGCCTGGCTGCGCACCCCCCAAAGCGCGTTCGGCGGACGACCTAAGGGCGGCCCGGGTCCCCCCATCCCCGGGCCGCCCGTTTCCTTTTTGGGGCCCCGTCAATATGTGCCGGTATCCGCCAGGTCGGTCCCCAGGATATGGGTCGAGTGGAAGGCGTAGCCGCGATCCCGGTGCAGCAGCACGATGCTGAAGGCAGCGGGAAACAGGCGGCGCAACGCCGCCTCGCGTACATCCAACCCGCCGGTGTAGGCGCCGAAGGCCGGCAGCACCAGGCGGTGGCCGTCGGTGACGAAGCAACGCCCCCCCACCCGCCGCGCCCGGGTGGGGACGCTGGCCTTGGGATGATAATGGCCGGAGATTTCACCGGCCGGCGTGACATCCTGGGCCTCGTGCCGGAAAACCAGGGGCCCCTCCACCCAATCGTCCACCACCCGGCCGCCCCAATCCGGCGGCGGGGCCGGGTCATGGTTGCCCGCCACCCACAGCCATTCATGGGCCTGGATTAGTGCTGCCAGGCGCCGGCCGTCGTCGGCCGAGACGCGGGCGCCGGCGCGCCGGTCATGAAAGCTGTCACCCAGGCACAGCACGCGCCGCGGCGCCAGGCGGCGGCAGACCGCCTCCAGCCGGGCCAGGGTGGCGGCGGTGTCATAGGGCGGCAGCAGGGTGCCGCGCCCGGCGAAGGCCGTACCCTTTTCCAGGTGCAGGTCGGCCACCACCAGCAGGCCCCGGTCCGGCCAGAACAGGGCGCCGCTGGCGTCGGCCAGCACCACGGCCCCATTCACGGTCAGGCTGGTCTGGTCGCCGGTGCTGCCGGTGCCGAAGCGGGCGTTCATGCGTAAAAGGTCCCCAACTGGTCAAGCGCGCGCCGCGTCCCGGTAATCCCCGGGGGCGGCATTATAATGGCGTTTGAAGGCGCGGCTGAACGCGCTTTCCGATTCATAGCCCACGCGGGCCGCCGTTTCCGCCAGCGACAGCCCCTCGGTCACCAGGTGGCGCACGGCCAGCGTCATGCGCACCTGGGCCAGGAAGGCCAGGGGGGCCGGGGCGCCGGTGGCACGGAAGGCGCGCACCAGGCTGGCGCGGGAAAGATGGGCCTGGTCCGCCATGTCGTCCAGGGTCCAGGGCCGGGCGGGATCCCGCACCAGGGCGGCCACCACGCGGGCGGTCGCCGGGCGCGCCAGCAATCCCGCCACCTCCGTGCCCTCACCGTGATCCTCCAGGTGCCCGCGCAGGATCATGGTGAACAGGGCGCGGGCCAGGTCGGTGGCGATGGCGCGGGCGCCGGGGCGGGGGGCGGCCACCTCGTCCCGGATGGTTTCCACCAGCCGGGCCAGGCGCGGCCCGCCACCGCGCAGGTGCACCGCTTCCGGCAACAGGGCCAGCAGCGGGTTGTCGGCCACCCGCTCAAAGGCGAATCGCCCGCAGATCAGGTCCAGGGCCGGGGCCGGAGAAGCGCCGCCGGACAGGTCGCTGGTCCGCCGCACCTCCACCACGCCGTTGTCGCGACGCTCCAGTCTTGTTGTGGCGTCGGCCGGCGCGCCGGCGGTGCGCACCGTGTGCCGCGCGCCGTGGGGCAACAACAGGACATCGCCGTCGTTCATGTCCAGGGTCCGGTCCAGGTCGGGCAGCAGCACCTGGGCCTTGCCCGCCGTGACGATGTGGAAGGGCGCCAGACCGAAGGCTTCCCGCCCGTGCGGGGCCGACCAGCCGGGGCCGAACAGGCAGTGCTGCTCCACCTGCGGGCGCACCTGGATCAAGGGTGCCAGCGTGCTCAGCACATCGTTGCGATCGTCGTCCATCGACTTTGCTTCACCCAGCCAACGTTGATCCTGCCGGTCATGACCTTGATCCGCCCGGGCATTCAGCGGCGGGCGGCCCGGCGTTACCTTTCACTCATCGAAACGCACACCGGACGGCGCCTTACCCGACGGCGCTCCGCGGATGAAAGGAAGCAGATCATGATGCTCGATTGGAACCAGTATCGTCAGCAGATTGGCGCCGGCGTCGGCGCCTATGCCAAGCTCAGCCCCGACACGGTGAAGGGCTACGTCACCATCAGCGGCGCCGGCCAGCACACCAACCACCTGGACGCCAAGACCCGCGAGCTGATCGCGCTGGCCGTGGCCGTGAGCGTCAAGTGCGACGGCTGTATCACCGTCCACACCGACGCCGCCATCAAGAATGGTGCCACCAAGGAGGAAATCGCCGAGGCCCTGGGCGTGGCTGTGGCCATCGGCGCCGGTGCCGCGCTGGTCTACACCACCCGCGTCATGGACGCCTATGGCCAGCACCCGTCCACCCAGGGCTGAGGCCGGGCGCAGTCGAAGCGGCGCGGGGCGATCCCGCGCCGCTTGCGCCCTGGCCCAGCCGCGTGGGTGATTGCGGCGCCGGTTGGGGGGGATCATAGTGAGCGGCCTCAGGGAGGATCGCCCATGACCTTTGCCGCACTGGGAATGACGCCTTTGATCAGCGTCTTCGACATGCCTGACGCGCTGAGGTTTTACCGGGAGGTCCTCGGCTTCGACCTGGTGGCGGCTTCGCCGGAGGTGCAAGCGCGCGAGGGCACCTTTTCCCATTGGATCTGGCTTCGGCGCGGACAGGCGCAAATCATGTTGAACACGCAGTTCGATTCGAACGAACGGCCTGCGGAAAACGATCCGGCGCGGGTGGCCGCGCATGGGGACACGGTCCTGTACATCGGCTGCGCCGATGTCGACAAAGCCTTCGACGAGCTTACGCGGCGCGGCCTTCATGCCGACGCACCGACCCTGGCGCCGTATGGGCTGAGGCAGTTCAGCACCAAAGACCCAGACGGCTATATCATCGTTTTTCAGGAGGTCCGCTAGCGCCGGGGCCGTCCTGGCGGCGGGGGTAAGGCCTTAAAACGGCAACAGCCCTTGGCCCTGGCGCATGGTCTTGGGCAGCGCCTCGGCCGCCAGTTCCTCGGCCGCCTCCTGCAACAGCACCTCGTCCGCCCGGCCGCCCACCATGACACGGCCGATCTCCAGCAGCACCGGCACGGCCAGGGGGGAGATGCGGTCCAGCGCCATGTGGCGGATGTGCCCCTTCACGCGGGCCAGCATGTCGGCCAGCCGGCGCACATCGGTCAGGCCGGCGGCGGCCTCGGCCCGGGTGGCCTGCAGCAGCAGGTGGCCGGGGTCGTGGCGGCGCAGCACGTCGTAGATCAGGTCGGCGCTGACCGTCATCTGGCGCTTGGTCTTTTCCTCTCCCGGGTGGCGGCGCTCCAGCGTGCCGGCGATGGTGGCCACGGTCTGGAAGGTCCGGCGCAGCATGCTGGACTCGTCCATCCATTCCTCCAGGTCATCGCCCAGCATGTCCTCCGCGAACAGGGCGTCCATGTTGGTGGCGGTGCTCAGCGACCAGATGGCCAGCACATAGTCGGTGGCGACGAAGCCCAGCGGGTGCAGGCCCAGCCGTTCCATGCGGCGGGTCAGCAGCATGCCCAGGGTCTGGTGGGCGTTGCGGCCCTCGAAGGTGTAGGCCACCAGAAACTCCTTGCCGCCGCGCGGGAAGGTTTCCACCAGCAGGCCGGTGCGGTCGGGCAGGGCCGAGACATAGCGCTGGATGCGCAGCCACTCCGCCACCTCCGCCGGCAGGTCGCGCCATTGGCCGGGGTCGGCCAGCATGGCGCGCACCCGGTCGGCCAGGTGGGTGGTCAGCGGCAGGCGGCCGCCCGCATAGACCGGCACCTTGGGCTGGCCCTGGCCGCCCTTGACCACGATGGCGGCGTTGTCGCGCATGCCGACGAAACGCAGCAGCTGGCCGCCGAAGATGAAGGTGTCGCCCGGCACCAGGCCCTGGATGAAATATTCCTCCACATCGCCGATGGACCCGCCATTGGACATCCGCACCTTGACCGTCGGTTCCTCCACAATGGTGCCGACGTTCAGGCGGTACTGCCGCGCCACCTGGTAGTTGGCCAGCTGCCACAGCCCATCCTCGCGCCTGCGCAGGCGCTGGAAGCGCTCATAGGCGCGCAGGGCATAGCCGCCGGTGGCGACGAAATCCATGACCTGCTCGAACCGCTCCCGCGTCAGGTGGGCATAAGGCGCGCAGCTGGTGACCTCGGCGAACAGGTGGTCGGCGTCGAAGGGCCCGGCGCAGGCGGTGCCCACCACATGCTGGGCCAGCACCTCCAGCCCGCCGGGGCGCGGCGGGTCACCGTCCAGGGTGCCGGCATGGACGGCATCGATGGCGGCCTTGCACTCCAGCACCTCGAACCGGTTGGCGGGAACGAGCAGGGCGCGGGAAGTGAGGTCGATGCGGTGGTTGGCGCGGCCGATGCGCTGCAGCAGGCGGCTCACGCCCTTGGGTGCGCCGATCTGCACCACCAGGTCCACGGCGGCCCAGTCGATGCCCAGGTCCAGCGAACTGGTGGCGACCACGGCGCGCAGGGCACCGCGCGCCATCGCCGCCTCCACCTTGCGGCGCTGCTCGGTCGACAGGCTGCCGTGGTGCAGGGCGATGGGCAGGGCATCGGCGTTCACGCGCCACAGCTCCTGGAACACCAGTTCGGCCTGGGCGCGGGTGTTGACGAAGATCAGGGTGGTGCCGCAGGCCTTCACCTGTTCATAGACGTCCGGCATGGTCTGCAGCGCCATGTGCCCGCCCCAGGGGATCTCCATGGTCAGCAGGATGCCCACCTCCGCCGGGGCGCCGGGGGCGCCGCGGACGATTTTCACGGGCGTTGAGGGGGCTACCGGATGGTTGGGCAGGGCCAGATAGTCGGCCAGGGCCTGGGGATGGGCCACCGTGGCCGACAGGCCCACCCGGCGGGCGCCCGGCGCCAGGCTGGCCAGCCGCGCCAGGTGCAGCGACAGCAGGTCGCCGCGCTTGCTGCCGGCCAGCGCATGCAGCTCATCCACGATGATGGTGCGCAGGGTGCCGAACAGCGTCGCCGCCTCGGGATACGACAGCAGCAGCGCCAGGCTTTCCACCGTGGTCATCAGGATCTGCGGCGGGTGGGCGCGCTGGCGGCGGCGCTTGGCCTCCGGCGTGTCGCCCGTGCGAGTCTCCACCCGGATGGGCAGGCGCAGCTCCGCCACCGGCTGTTCCAGGTTGCGGGCGATATCCACCGCCAGCGCCTTGAGGGGGGAGATGTAAAGGGTGTGCAGCCCCTCGCGCGGGCGTTCCGACAGATCGATCAGGCTGGGCAGGAAGCCCGCCAGCGTCTTGCCGCCGCCGGTGGGGGCGATCAGCAGCGTGTGATCGCCCCGCTGGGCGGCGCGCAGCATCTCCAGCTGATGGGCGTGCGGCGTCCAGCCGCGATGGGCGAACCAGCCCGCGATGTTCGGGGGCAACAGCTCTGGTTCAGGGAAGAGCGCGACAGGCGGCATGTCCTCAGGATATATGAGGTTCAGGCCCGGTGCCCAATAGGATGCTGCCGATGCCCTCAGGAATAATAGGATACCGCCTGACATGACCGAGCAGACCAGGGGCCCGCTGGGGCTGATTTGCGCCATCCCCGAGGAAATCGCCCATTTCGGCGCGCATTTCCGGGCGGAGAGCACGCGCGACATCGCCGGCTTCACCTTCCGGCAGGGCAGCATGGACGGCCGCCAGGTGGTGCTGGTGGAGGCCGGCATCGGCAAGGTCAACGCCGCCGTCGTCTCCACCCTGCTGCTGCAGGTGTTCGGCGCCCGCGCCCTGCTGTTCTCCGGCGTGGCCGGCGGCGTGGACCCAGCCCTGGCCATCGGCGACGTGGTGGTGGCGACCCGCCTGGTGCAGCATGACTATGGCGCCCTGGCGAATGGCGAGCTGAAGGTCTACCAGCCGGGCGTGCCGCCCCTGCCGGGCTTCGACGAGGCGCACGGCTATGAGCTGGACAAGGATCTGGAGGCCAAGGCCCGTGCGGCCCTGGACGGCTTGGTGCTGCCGGCCCTGTCGGCGGAAGCGACGGGCGGGGAGGCGCGGGTGCCCGGCATCCATTTCGGAACCGTGCTGACGGGCGACCAGTTCCTGAACTGTGAGACCTCGCGCGACCGGCTGTTCCGCACCTTCGCCGCCCAGGCGGTGGAGATGGAGGGCGCGTCGGTGGCCCAGGTGGCGACGCGCTGGGGCGTGCCCTATCTGGTGGTGCGCAGCCTCAGCGATCTGGCCGGGGCCGACAGCCATATGGACTTCCCCGCCTTCTGCCAGGCGGCGGCGGCCGGTGCCGCCGAATTGATCCGGCGCCTGGCGGCGGTGCTGTAACGCGCTCATGCTATCGGGGAAGCCAGGCGGCCGGATGGCCGCGCCCGGCGCTTGAGGGCATCGACAAAGGGGGCGGGCATGCTGGACTATTGCGTGATCAAGGGGGAGATCGGGGCCGCCATCAAGGCCGGGCGCGCCGTCGTGGCCTTGGAATCCACGGTGATCAGCCACGGGCTGCCCTATCCCGCCAATATCGAGGCCGCCAAGGCCATGGAGGCGACGGTGCGGGCCAATGGCGCCGTCCCCGCCACCATCGCCATCCTCGACGGCCGCATCCGCATCGGCCTGGAGGCGGAGGATTTTGAGCGCCTGGCCGCCGGCGGCATCCGCAAGGTGAGCCGGCGCGACCTGCCACTGGTGCTGGCGGCCGGCGGCGATGGCGCCACGACCGTGGCCGCCACCATGATCGCCGCGCGCCTGGCCGGCATTTCTGTCTTCGCCACCGGCGGCATCGGCGGCGTGCATCGGGGGGCCGAGACCACGCTGGACATCTCCGCCGATCTGGAGGAACTGGCCCGCACCGATGTGGCCGTGGTCTGCGCCGGCGCCAAGGCCATCCTGGACCTACCCAAAACACTGGAATATCTGGAGACGCGGGGCGTGCCGGTGGTCGGCTACGGCACCGACAACTTCCCCGCCTTCTACACCGCCCAGTGCAACCTGCCGGTCGACAGCCGCTGTGATTCGGCGGACGACGTGGCCCGCATCTTGCGCGCCAAGTGGCAACTGGGCCTGAGCGGCGGCGCCATCATCGCCGTGCCTATCCCGGAGGAGGCGGCCCTGGATGCCGAGGCCATCGAACAGGCCATCCGCCTGGCGGTGGCGGAAGCCGAAGGACAGGGCGTGCGCGGCAAGGAACTGACGCCCTTCCTGCTGTCCCGCCTCGAGCAGTTGACGGAAGGTGCCAGCCTGGTGGCCAACCGCGCCCTGCTGCTGAACAACGCCGCCGTGGCGGCCCAGATCGCCGTCGCCTACGCCACCCTGCGCCGGGAAACGACGTTGCCGCGCCGCCCGCCCGGCAAGCGGGCGCTGTACTGACGATAGCTCAGTCTTTGCCCTCGGATCTCTCCATGGGGCCTTCGCTGTAGGGCTGCTGCTGGCCCGAGGCCGAAACCAGGCGGCCCTCGACATAGGCGAAATCGACCTTGGTTTCCCGCTTCCGGATGGTGTCCGTGAACATCACTGTGATCTTTTGCAGGCGGCAGGCAGTATCAGGGACGCGGACGTAGGTCATATCCCTATACCGATAGCTGTCCGCGTTCACAGTTTTGGCGAGACGGTGGCTCCCGGCGACCCCAGGCTCCAATATCAGGACAACGTCGTTCGTTCCGATGCTGATGGTTGCTGTGGGGGTCACCAGGTGCTTAAGCCGCGCGTCGGTTTCCCAACCGACCCGTCCGGCGCGGCTGATAATCTCGACAGAGCGACGGCCGAGGGCATCGTCAAGGTCGGCATCCCTGATTTGGGCCAGATCGCAGGGGGTGGCTGTGGCCGACCGCGCCATCGCGCCCGGCGCCAGCAAGGTCAGGGTCAGCATCAGGCTGCGTCTCCACATATCTCCTCTCACCCGCGCGAATCATCCCAAGGTTGATATCGTCGCCCCCAAACACCTTCCGGGCAAGGTCCGATGCCTACGCTGTGAAGATCAGCGAGCGGTGGGCCGCCGTGCCGGCCATGGTGCCGCTGGCCACCGCCAGGGCCACAGAACCCGCCAGGCGGGCCGTGTCACCGCAGGCGAAGACGCCGGCAACGCTGGTCTGCTGCATGGCGTCCACTTGGATGCACTGGCCTAGCGGTCCCTCCTCGATGTCCACGCCCAATTCGGCGGCCAGCGGGCCGGTGAGGCGGGTCTGGGCCAGGGTGAAGACACCGGCCAAGGGTACGGTGCGTCCGTCGGCCAGGCGGATGTCGGCGCCCGCGCCGAAGAAGCCGGCGACGGGCGTGCGTTCCACCGTCACGCCGCGTCGCGCCAGGTCCGCCAGCTGGGCGGCGTCGGGCTCGAAGGCGCCGTTGAGGAACAGGGTGGTGGGGCCCCAGTCGGGCAGCATCTGGGCGTGATGCAGGGACATGGGCCCCGTTGCCAGCACGCCAATGGGGCCCTGGTTCAGCTCATAGCCATGGCAGTAGGGGCAGTGGAAGACGTGTTTGCCCCAACGCTCCGCCAGGCCTGGCACCTCGGGCAGGGTGTCGGTGACGCCACCTGCCAGGATCAGGCGCCGCCCGGCGGCGGGGGCGCCGTCGGTCTCCACCACGAACCCCTGTTCGTCCCCCGTCACGCCGAGGGCCGCGCCATCGCGGATCTCTACGGTGGCGTAGCGCGCCAGTTGCCCGCGTGCCGTGGCGATGATCTGGCCGGGGGGCACGCCGTCCTGGCCCAGAAAACCATGGGACGTGGTGGCGAAGCGGTTGCGGCGCTGACCGGCATCGATCACCAGCACGCGGCGGCGGGCGCGGCCCAGCTGCAAGGCCGCCGACAGGCCGGCGAAGCTGCCGCCAATGATGAGGACATCGTAACGCATGGGGGAGGCTCCAGCTGAATCAAACGTAACTTTGACTATTACGATTCGATTCGGCCTGTCAAGGAACACGCCACTGTGACAGTTGCGAATGATGGCAGGGGCCGTTAGGCTGGGCCGTCACCAGAAAAGGTTAGGGGCTGTGAGCAGGGATTCCCGATTGGCGCGCATGGCGCATGTCCTGGTCCACATGGCCTTTCACGATGGGGTGGCCACGTCGGAAACCATTGCGCGCATGTTGAACACCAACCCCGTGGTGGTGCGCCGGACCATGGCGGGCCTGCGCGACCGGGGCTATGTCGCCTCGGAAAAGGGGCCGCACGGCGGCTGGCGCCTGACGCGGCGCCTGGAGGAGCTCACCCTGCTGGATGTGCACCAGGCGCTGGAGACGGCGTCGGTCTTCACCATCGGCCCCAGCGACGACCACGCGGCGTGCCCGGTGGAGAATTTGGCCAACCAGGCCATCACCGGCGCCCTGGGCCAAGCCAGCGCGGCGTTGGAGGCGGCGCTGGGCCAGGTGCGCCTGTCCGACATCCTGGCGGAGGGACAGGCGCTGCGGGCGGCGATGGACCACGGCCGCCCGCATCAATGCCCTAACGCGGTGGCGGCTCAGTAGGCCGCCCGCACCAATGCCCCGACGCGGTGGCGGCTCAGTATGCCGCCACCGGGCCCCGGCGGCGCAGGTGGCTGACCAGGCCGCCCAGGCCCATCATCAGCAGGCCGAACTTCACCAGCCCGCCCACGAAGGGGATCAGCTGCAGCACCGCCAGGATCAGCACCACCAGGGCATAGCGGCGGATGCGGTCCCCCGGGCTGACCGGCGGGCCGCGGCGCTGGGTCACCATGTCGGCCAGGGCGAAGCCGGCCAGCGGCATCGCCACCATCAGCGCCAGGACATAGGCGAAGCCCAGCACCAGGGCCACGGGGATGCCGATGATGGTGATCAGGCAGAACAGGCTGAACAGCGGCACCAGGACCAGCAGCACCAGGCCCTTCACCGCCGCCGGGCCGGGGTCGCCGGCGATCCCGGCGGCCACGTTGGTGACGGCGCCGGGGAACAGGATATAGAGCACGGCGCCCACCAGCAGCATGCCGACGGCGAAGCTGATCATGCCGATGCCGCCGAACCAGGGCATCCAGATGTGCCAGCCGCTGTGGTGGTGGCCGCGGGTGTCGTTGCCGCCGTCCGTATCGGCGTCTTCATCCCGGTCCCGGTGGTGGTGGCGCTCCATGCCGTCGCCCTTGTACTGCACCTTGCCTTCGATATGGGCGCCGGCCGGCAGCTCCAGCGCGTGGCCGCCGCTGAAGGTGACGTCGCCCATGATATGGGCGCCCGGCTGCAGGATCAGCTTGCCAGAGGTGGCGTCGACGTCGCCCATGATGGTGCCGGCCACGGTCAGCTCACCGCCCTTGACGGCCACATCGCCCGCCACCGTGCCGTTCAGCGTGACCTCGCCCCCCAGCAGCGTGGCGTCGCCGGACACGACGGAACCCTTCTGCATGTCGATGTTGCCGGCCACCAGCACGACGTCCCCGCCCACCTGGCCCGTCAGGGAGGTGCTGCCGGAGACCACGATCAGGCTGTCGGCCACCGTGCCGCTGACCGTGGCGGTGGAACTGATCAGGATAGCGCTGCCGGCCACCGTGCTGTTGAGCTGGACGTTGCGTCCCAAGGCGATGACCGTATCATCGGCTGCCTGGTCCACCGTGACATTGCGCCCCGTGTACCAGGCGGCGTCGGCTGGAGTCGGCGCCATCGCCGCTAGACCAGCCACCATGAGAGCGGCCAGCGCCGCCCGAATTCCCCGCACCATGATATCCCCGCGTTGACTCAGACGCCGCCGCGCCTGCGGCGGGTCTTCTCCCGCCGCCAGTTTCCCTTGGAAGCGCGCCCAGGGGCAAGGGCCGCCAGCGCAGACAGGTGGGGGACCATTATCAGGAAGGGATCGGCAGAAGGGGTCAGCGGGCCGTCAGCAGGCCGCTGCCTTCCTCCGCCAGGGGACGGTCGCCGGCGATGCTGGTGATGATGGCGCCGGCGGCGGTATAGCGCTGTTCCGCCCGGGCCCAAACGATGCCGGGCGCGCGGGCGCGGGCGGGATGGCGGGTGCCGGTGACGGGGTCCACCACCTCCGCCACCGTCTGGCCCACGGTGACGGTGTCGCCCAGCGCCACGGTGTAGAGGACCACCCCGGCCACGGGGGCCCGCACACGGTCCACCCCGGCCAGCGGCGTCGCCTGGCAAGTGGGGACGGGCGGGGCCCCTGTGCCGCCCGCCAGCAGACCGCGCCGGACCAGCACGCGCACCAGCGCGTCCGCGTCGGCGGCGGCCAGGGCATCATCCACGTCGCGGCGGCCGCGCAGCTCGATGGTGGCGGCCAGGCAGGCGGCGGGCAGGGGCGGCACCGCGCCGGACAGGCCGGCGGTCAGGCGGTTGCGCAGGCGCCACCACAGCCCGGAACAGGCCTCGTCGAACGGATTGCCGCCCGACTCCAGCGCCAGAAAGACGGCGCGGCAGCCCAGCTCCGCCATCACGTCGGTGGCGTCGGGCCAGGATTCGGTGCCGGTGTAGGCATGGACCAAGGCTTCGCTGTCGCAATGCAGGTCCAGCACCAGGTCGGCGTCGATGGCCAGGCCCATCAAGGTCTTGCGCAGGCTGTCGGCCTCGGTCGCCGTTTCCCAGGCGGCGATGGCGGCCAGGGCGGCGCGGCGTACCAGGGCCACGTTGGCGGCGGCGTCAGATCCCAGACGGCCCAGCACCTGGTCGGCCACCGGGGCGGCCAGGTCGGGGAAGTCGCGGTTGAAGTTGACGCCGCTGCTGAGGGCGAAGCGGCCGATGGCCGTGCCCAGCACGGCTTGCGACAGGCCGATGGGGTTGGCGTAGGGCACCAGGATGATGTCGCCCCGCACGCGGCCTTCCGCGTCGGCGGCCTTCAGCCGAGCCAGCAGGTGCTGTGCCACCAACAGCCCGGGGATCTCGTCGGCGTGCAGGGCCGCCTGGATGTACGCCTTGGGGCGGGGTGCCGTGTCGGTGTTTGCCGGGCCGAAGCGATGGACGGTCACGGCCCGGTGGGTGCCCGGGAAACCATGGTCCAGGATGATCTCTTCGGTGGTCAGCGGCATTCCGGCATCCGCGGGTGAGGGGCCCCAAAAGGCAACCGCCGGATGGGGGGCATCCGGCGGTCGGCACTATACCTGAAAAAACGTGACGCTTTCAGGCTTTAGGCGTCTTCGGCTTCCCGAACGTCACCGCCCAGGGCCTTCAGCAGATCGAAGGCGCGGCGGCGCACGGCGCCGTCCGGCACGCGGTAATAGGCGCGCACCAGCTCCAGCGTCTCACGCCGGGCCATGGTCTCGCCTTCCTCGCTGCCCAGCGCGATGCGCGTGGCCTGCTCGGTCGCCGGCAGGTCTTCGAAGAAGTACCCGACGGGCACGCCCAGCACCTGGGAAAGGTTGAACAGCCGGCTGGCGCTGATGCGGTTCATGCCCCGCTCGTACTTTTGCAGCTGCTGGAACGTGATGCCCACGGCCTCACCCAGGATTTCCTGGCTCAGGCCCAGCAAAGTACGGCGCAAGCGCAAGCGATTGCCGACATGGATATCGATAGGATTGGGACCCTCGCCACGCTTGGAAAGTGAGTACGCGGACGCAAGGGTACCGGTCACAGAGCTCTTTTGAGCACCCATTTGTATTGACCTCGATTTAACAACTGCCGCCCCTCATTTATCGCAGAATCGCCCTTGGCAAAAGGATTTATCTGAGGATGCGGCAGTTGAGGTCAATGCATGACACATTTGTAATGGTTATTGTTGGTTAACGCGCCATTTGCCTACTGAATTGGCAATGATTTGCCGTCAACCCCTGCGTGTGCGTCCATCCAGGGTCAACAGGGGCGCATAAAGCTCCGGCCGGCGGTCGCGGAACACCCCCCAGGAGGAACGGACCTTCGCGATTTCGTCCAAGTCGAAGGTGGCGGTCAGCACCGTCTCCTCCTCGCGATTCGCTTCCGCCACCTTCTCGCCCTTGGGGCCGGCGATGAAGGAGGAGCCGTAGAAGGTGATGGACCGGTCGTCGTCCGGTTCGGTGCCCACGCGGTTGCTGGCCACCAGCGGCACCAGGTTGGCGCCGGCGTGCCCCTGCATGACCCGTTGCCAGTGGTCGCGGCTGTCCAGGGTGGGGTCTTGCGGCTCCGACCCGATGGCGGTGGGGTAGAACAGGATCTCCGCCCCCTGCAGGGCCATGACGCGCGCGGCCTCCGGGAACCATTGGTCCCAGCAGATGGCGGTGCCAATGGTGGCGTAGCGGGTCTTGTAGACCTGGAAGCCGGTGTCGCCGGGGCTGAAGTAGAACTTCTCCTGATAGCCGGGGCCATCGGGGATGTGGCTCTTGCGATAGATGCCCAGGACGCTGCCGTCGGCGTCGATCATGGCCAGGGAGTTGAAGTAGGCGTTGCCCGCCCGCTCGAAGAAGCTGGTGGGCAGGACCACCTGCAGCTCGCGGGCCAGGGCGCTGAAGCGGGCCAGCACGGGATGGCCCTCCGCCGGGGCCGCATGGGCGAAGTGGGCGGCCTTCTGGTTGATGCAGAAGTAGGGCGTCTCGAACAGTTCCTGCGGCAGGATGATCTGGGCGCCTTCGGCTGCGGCGCGGCGCACCAGCGCCTCCACCCGGTCGATGTTGCCCCCCTTGTTCCAGTCGCACCACGTTTGGGTGGCCGCCACCGTCACCTGTCGCATCGCGCACTCCCTTCCTTCAGCTACTCATTCTGAAACCGGGCCCATGATAACCGTCTTCGTGACAGGCACTAGCATGCCGTCGCGCCTTAAATGGTGCGGGTCGGTGCAGGTTCCAGCACATGGCCGATTCGCATTGGGGATGCAGGATCGACAGGGCGGCAGCCCCGTCGCGGTGATGACTGCGGCTTCACCCCACCTGTACTACAGCGGTAGGGCATCGCTCCGATGGCGGTGCTTATTCGTCGTCGTCGTCGATCTGGGCCGGCATGGCGGCGCCGTCCAGGATGGCGCCCTCCAGCTGGGCGCCGCGCAGGTTGGCGTCGATCAGGTTGGCGCCGGACAAGTCCGCGCCGCGCAGGTCGGCGCCCGACAGGTTGGCGCTGCGCAGGTTGGCGCGCTGCAGGCTGGCCTTCAGCAACAGGGCATCGGCCAGGTTGGCGGGCCACAGCCGGCCGATGGGGCGGCCGTCCGGCCCCTTGATGTCAACGGAGCCGATCTCGGCCCCGTCCAGTTTGGCGCCCGTCAGGTCGGCACCGCGCAGGCTGACGCCATCCAGGGTGGCGCCCGTCAGGTCGGCGCCGCGCAGGTCGGCCCCGGCGAGGTCCGACATGATGAACATGGAATCGCGCAGCTTGGCGCCCACCATCTTGGCGCCCTTCAGGTCGGCGCCGCTGAGGTTCACGCCCTTCAGGTCGATGTGGCTCAGGTCTTCGGCCGCCAGTTCCGCCCGGATGCCCTTGGCGCCGTTGCTGAGGATCCAGGTGCGATGGTGGCCCAGCGCCTTCTGGATCTTCTCCGAGAAGTTTTCCGAACCGCGCGCCAGGTTGGCGCCGGTGGTGTCCACGCCCGTCAGGTCGACGCCGTCCAGGTTGGCGCCCGTCAGGTCGGCGTTCATCAGGATGGCGCCGGCCAGGCTGGCGCCGGTCAGGCGACAGTCCCGCAGCACGGCGCCCGTCAGGTTGCTGCCCGACAGGTTCACGCCGCGCATATCACAATTGGTGAAGTTGGCCGACTTCAGCACCGACTTGGCCAAGTTGCAGCCCGACAGCTGCGCACCCGAGCAGTCGGCACCCACCATGCTGGTCTCGCTGAGGTCGGCGCCCGCCAGGTTGGCGCTGGACAGCAGGGCGTCGTCCATGTCCGCGCCGCGCAGGTCGGACTGCTGCATGCTGACCTGGCCGGGGCCCCGGCGGTCCAGCAGCGCGCCGCCGCGCAAGTCGGCCTCACGCAGGATGGCGCCCTTCAGGCGGGCGCCGCGCATGTGGGCGCCGCGCAGGTCGGCGCGGTACAGGTTGGCGTTGATCAGGACGGCGCGGGTCAGCTTGGCGGCGAAAAGGTCGGCCATGCTGAGGTTGGCGGTGGTGAAGTCGCAGCCGGTGAGGTTGGCGCCCGACAGCTTGGCCGATTGCAGGTTCATGCCGACGAAGCTGGCACCCTGCAGATCGACCAGGGGCAGCATGGCGCGCGCGCCGCCGGTCTTTCGCTTCAGCCAGCGATCGTGCTTTTCCAGTACGGCGATCAGTTCGTGCGGTGTCATGCCCCGGCCGGGCCTCTCACATGCGGTCACAAATTTGCGTGCAGTCTGTATTTCTTTTGGACTGGTTACAACTGAACATCCTATCCCTTTGCTAAGAAAACATTGACGCTGGCGGCACATTGGACAAGCTACGTCGTGAATCTGCAGCCCGCGCGGCGGGTAAAGGGGGGCGGGACCCGGGCGGAATCGGGGCCGGGTTCCTTTGAGGTCCTGGTAAGATCGATCCTGGGTGGCCCCTTCCGGGCATGCCTCCGTTCATCGTTTTCGCCGTTTATCGCTTTCAGGGAACAAGAGCCAATGTCGACCGGCCATATCGTGGCGTCCTATGACGAGGAACTGGCCCAGCTGCACCGCACCATCACCACCATGGGGCGGTTGGCCTCCACACAGCTGAGCCGGGCCTTGAAGGCGACTCTGGAGCGTGACGGCGACCTGGCCGCGGCCGTCATGGCCGACGACGCCCAGATCGACGCCCTGGAGCAGCAGATCGAGAACCAGACGCTGAAGCTGCTGGCGCTGCGGGCCCCGGTGGGCCGCGACCTGCGCGAGGTGGTGGCGGCGCTGAAGATCGCCAACAACCTGGAACGCATCGGTGACTTCGCCGCCAACGTGGCCAAGCGCTCGCTTGCCCTGAACCAGATGCCGGAGGTGGAACTGACCCGCTCGCTGCGCCGCATCGGCGATGCGGCCAACGACATGCTGACCCAGGTGGTGACGGCCTACGCCGATGGCGACGCGGCGGCGGCGCTGGCCGTGCGCGAGGCGGACAACGAGGTGGACCTAGCCTACACCGCCCTGTTCCGCGAACTGCTGACCTATATGATGGAAGCGCCGCAGCGCATCACCGCCTGCACCCACCTGATGTTCGCTGCCAAGAACCTGGAGCGCATCGGCGACCACGCGACCAACATCGCCGAGACGCTGTGCTTCCAGGTCCTGGGCCAGGCCCCCGACGCGGAACGCGCCAAGGGTGACGACACCGCGCTGACCATCGTCACGCCGGGGGCGTGACTTAGGGCTATCGTCACGCCCCCGGCGTGACGGCCCGGGGCGTAGGAAACCAGGCATAAACCTGGCACGTGGTTTGCTCTTGTGACTGGTGGGGGACCGCCCGGTGGCGGCTCTTCCCGCAAGAATCGAGACGCCAGAGATGAATCGCCCCATGCCCCGCGCCGCGCTTCGGTCCCGCCTTTCCGTCCATCTGCGCGCCCTGCCTGCGGCGGCGCTTGGCGGTCTGCTGCTGGCGGGTGGCCTGGTGTCCGGCTGTTCGGAGCGGCCCATGGCGGCTGCCTTCCTGACGCCGCCGCAGTACAAGATGGAAACGGCGGCCCATTGGGTGATCGTGGCCAAGGACGTGGCCTCGGCAGTTTCCGCCTATCTGCAGGAGCAGACGGGGCAAAAACCGCCGGTGCAGATCTATCTGACCCGGCATAGCGACACGACCTTCGCCGACGCCTTCCAGCAGGCGCTGACCACGGCCTTCGTCCAGAACGGCCACGCCGTGGCCATGGAGCCCAAGCCCGACGTGGTGGCGGTGGCCATCGACGCCAACGCCATCGCCCATCCCAAGTTCACCAACGCCAACCACACCGTGCCCGGCCCGCTGACGGCCCTCGGCGCCGGTGTGGCCGTGGGCAAGCTCATGCTGGACGCCATGCCCTGGGGGATCACGGCGGCGGCCGGCGGCCTGGCGCTGGACACCGCCCGCGCCACGGTGGAGGAGACCTCGACCGAGCTGATGCTGACCGTGTCCATCAGCCGGGACGGCTATTACATCTACCGCTCGCAAGCGATCTACTACGTGAACGACGACGCGCTGGCCGAATATGTCGGTGGCCCCGGCACCCACTACCGCAGCTTCAACGACGTGCCCGAGGGCAATGTCGGGCTGGATCTGGGCCACAAGCCGTATGTGATCAAGTGACGGGGCAGGGGCCGAATCGCCCTCCCTATCCTTAGCGCGCGCATCCCTAGCGCGCGACGGCCAAGGCCACGCAGGCGGCCATCCGGCATCTGGGGGTGGGAAGCCTGAAACTGGTGCCGGCTGCGAGATTTGAACTCGCGACCTACCGCTTACAAGGCGGTTGCTCTACCAACTGAGCTAAGCCGGCTCCCAAGACCCCGGGGCAGCCCGGGGCGCCAAACGCGGGCAGACCTTAGCGTCGCCGCGCGACCTCGTAAAGCGCCACGGCGGCCGCGTTCGACACATTCAGGCTGCCGATGGGGGGCTGGGTCGGTAGATGGGCCAGGGCGTCGCAGCGTTCCATGGTCAGGCGGCGCAGTCCATCACCCTCGGAACCCATGACGACGGCCACGCGGCCCGGGAAATCCAGCGCGTGCAGGGGCTTCGGCCCCGATTCGGCCAGGCCGACGCAGAAGAATCCGCCGTCCTGCAATTCGGTCAGGGCCCGGGACAGGTTGGTCACCCGCACCAGCGGGACCACTTCCAGGGCGCCCGAGGCCGTCTTGGCCAGCACGCCCGTCACTTCCGGCGCGTGCCGGTCCTGGACAATGACGGCCTTGGCGCCGAAGGCGGCGGCGGAACGCAGGATGGCGCCCACGTTGTGCGGATCGGTCACCTGGTCCAGCACCACCACCATATCCGTCTCCCCGCAGGCGCGGGCGACATCGGCGATGTCCAGCTCTGGCAGGGGGCTGGCGTCCAGCACCAGGCCCTGGTGCACGGCGCCGGTCGGCAGCAGGCGGTCCAGCGCCTCGCGCTCCACCACCGTGGGCTCGGGCCGGGCGAGGCCGGCGGCCTTGGCCTGGGCGAAGGCCTCGGCCATCAGCTCCAGGCCCGCCGGCGTGGCCAGCAGGGCCTTGCAGCGCCGCTCGGGATTGGTCCAGGCCGCCACGACGGGGTGCTGGCCGTAGAGCATGCCGGGCTTGGGCGTGGCTTTGGGGGCCGTGGCCTTCTTGGCGCCATCCGCACGCCCATCCTGCGCGCGCGGGCGTTCACCTGGGGCATGAGCCCCCTGAACGCGGGTGCCCTGGACGCGCGGCGTGGACGCACCCGGACGGCCGCCATCGCGGGGCGGGCGGGGGGAATTGGGGGAGGAGGGCCCGTTGCCGCCGGCGCGGGAACCGCCCTGGTTGGAAAATCCAGATCGCTTCATGATGCCATCCTTAGCGCCAAGCGGTGCAGGGTTGCCACTGCTTTCCGCAGGGCATGGCACGGTTGCCGCCAAGTCTTTTCGTCCGACCAACATTTCCCCGTTGACAGGAGGGGGTCGAAACGCCTACCCACCTGTCCACCGTTTTCGACCCCGGTCGGACACGCGGCGACGGAAGGGTGGCCGAGTGGTTAAAGGCAGCAGACTGTAAATCTGCCCGCGTTAGCGTACGTAGGTTCGAATCCTACCCCTTCCACCACTTTGCCGGTAAAACCGCCCCCCAGCGATGAGGGGTGGGTTTGCTGGTTCCCCGCGTGCGCGAAGCAGTTCCGGGGTATGGGGCGGCAGAGACTTAGGCGGGTGTAGCTCAATGGTAGAGCAGAAGCCTTCCAAGCTTACGACGGGGGTTCGATTCCCCTCACCCGCTCCAGTACGAAGCTCCACGCGAAATCCTAAAGCTTAACTTCAGACTGTCAGGCAAAGGCGGATAAGACCATGGCCAAGGCGAAATTCGAGCGCACCAAGCCGCACTGCAACATCGGCACGATCGGTCACGTTGACCATGGCAAGACGTCGCTGACGGCTGCGATCACGAAGGTGCTGGCTGAGACCGGTGGCGCGACGTTCACCGCGTACGACCA
>NZ_VITO01000035.1:0-47013 GCF_007828025.1 Nitrospirillum bahiense | reverse complement strand
CAATCGATGGCTTCCTATGAATCATCCTTCTACGGCGAAGGCTACACGCTTATGCCAGCTCCGCTGTCAACCAGCGCTTCAAGCGATTGCCCTGCGGTCATCAGGGTGCGCTTGACAGAGGCCCGGTCCTTGACCAACTATGAAGGATGAAGCCGCACACGGGGAAAGCCCGGTGCGGCTTTTCTATTTTTTAAAAGACTTTGCTGACGAAGGGGTCCGCCGACGGCAATCCGGCTGTGGGCGGGAAGGACCCCAGAATAAAAGAGGAGTTTTCCGATTGAACGCACCGGTTTCCCTGCAGGCTGACAAGGTCGTCACCTTCACCGACGCGGATGCCGCCTTCACCCATGTGCTGACGCTGTACAATGACGCGGTCGGGTATTTGCGGGCCCGCTTCCAGGATTATGCCAGGGGCGAGAGTTTCACCGGCCGGGTGCGCCGCTTCTATCCATTCGTGCAGGTGACGGTGGACCATGAGCCTCGGGTGGACAGCCGCCTGGCCTATGGCTTCGTTTCCGGTCCCGGCACCTACCGCACCACGCTGACGCGGCCCGACCTTTACGCCCATTACTACCGCCACCAGTTCCAGCAGCTGCTGCGCAACCACACCACAAGCATCGAGGTGGGGGTGAGCGACATGCCCATCCCCATCCAGTTCGCCTTCCCGGAAGGCATGCATGTGGAAGGGGACCTGCCGCCGGAACATTTGCGCAAACTGCGCGAGGTGTTCGACCTGCCCGACCTGGCGGTCATGGACGACAGCATCGTCAATGGCACCTACGAATGCCCGCCGGGCTCGCCCGAGCCGTTGGCCCTGTTCACCGGCCCGCGCGTGGACTACAGCCTGCACCGCCTGAAGCACTATTCCGCCACGGCGCCGGACCACTTCCAGAACTACGTGCTGTTCACCAACTACCAGTTCTACATCGACGAGTTCGTGCGCCGGGGGCTGGAGACCATGCAGCCCTCGGACGATCCGGAGGTGCAGACCTACCGCTCGCAATACGTGGCCTTCGTCGAGCCCGGCGACCACGTGACCTTCAACCAGGCGCTGGAGCCCGGCCGCGCCAATGAGGGGGAGCGGGTGAAGCGCCTGCCCCAGATGCCCGCCTATCACCTGAAGCGGGCGGACGGCAACGGCATCACCATCGTCAACATCGGTGTCGGCCCCAGCAACGCCAAGACCATCACCGACCACATCGCCGTGTTGCGGCCCCACGTCTGGCTGATGCTGGGCCACTGCGCCGGTCTGCGTGAGACGCAACGCCTGGGCGACTATGTCCTGGCCCACGGCTATGTGCGCGAGGACAAGGTGCTGGACGCCGACCTGCCCACCTGGATCCCCGTGCCGCCCCTGGCCGAGGTGCAGGTGGCCCTGGAAAAGGCGGTGGGCCACGTCACCGGGCTGGAGGGCTGGGAGCTGAAGAGCCTCATGCGCACCGGCACGGTCGCTACCATCGACAACCGCAATTGGGAACTGCGCGACTACCGCGAGCCGGTGCAGCGCTTCAGCCAGAGCCGCGCCATCGCGCTGGACATGGAATCGGCCACCATCGCCGCCAACGGCTTCCGCTTCCGCGTGCCCTACGGCACCCTGCTGTGCGTGTCGGACAAGCCGCTGCATGGTGAGCTGAAGCTGCCCGGCATGGCCAACCACTTCTATCGCGCCCGGGTGGACCAGCACCTGGCCATCGGCATGCTGGCCATGGAGCTGATGCGGGAGAACGGGCTGGAGCGGCTGCACAGCCGCAAGCTGCGCAGCTTCGTCGAGGCGGCGTTCCAGTAATGTCCCAGCTGATCCGTCTGCTCCTGGAATGGGGCCCGTTGGTCGTCTTCTTCGTGGCCAACGCCAAGGGTGGGATCATGGTCGCCACCGCCGCCTTCATGGTGGCGGCGGTGGTGGCCCTGCCCATCTATCGCAAGCTGGATGGCAAGTGGCCGCTGATGCCGCTGGTCACCTGCGGCTTCGTGCTGGTGTTCGGCGGCCTGACCCTGTGGCTGAACGATGAGACCTTCATCAAGGTGAAGGCCACCATCATCTATCTGCTGTTCGCCCTGGCCCTGGCCGTGGGCGTGGCCCTGCGCCGCAACCTTCTGGCCCAGGTGCTGGTGGGTGTGGATCTGGACCAGGATGGCTGGCGCCGCCTGACCGTGCGCTGGATGGCCTTCTTCCTGGTGCTGGCCGGCGCCAACGAGGTGGCGTGGCGCTTCCTCACCACCGACCAGTGGGTGGCCTACAAGTCCTTCGTCGTCATTCCGCTGTTCGTGCTGTTCAGCATGGCTCAGGTGCCCCTGATCCTGAAGCATCAGGTGCCGGAAGCCGGGGACGGGGCGAACGGCCAGGGCGGCGGAGCGTAAGGATGCGCAAGCGGCGCAGCGGACTGGCGGTGGCGCTGATGCTGGGCCTGGCGGCCTGCGCCAGCAACAATGCCCAGGAACACGGCACCGCCCTGCATCATCTGGGCGGCCCCGCCGATGGGGTGGTGCTGCCGCCGGTGGAGAGCGGGCCGCAAGCCACGGCTGATGCCGCCACGTCCCAAGGGGTGCCGGTGCCCTCGGGCGCGCAGCCAGGCACGACGCCCAGCCCCCGCAAGCGTCCAGCCCCCTCGGCGGCTGCCCCGGCCCAACCCGCCACGGCGGCCGGGCCGTTCGCCCCGCCCCCGGACACCGGCATCCAGGAGGTGGTGGTGACGCCCCTGGACGTCAGCGGCTATTGGAAGATCACCGCCCGCTCCACCTTCGGCCTGGGCGATTCGGCTTTCTACAAGCGCTATGAGAACGATACCCACATCTGCCGGTTCGAGCAGACGCGCGGCCGCCTGCGGGCCTATTGCCCCCTGCTGGACTCGGTAGGAGAAGGGGAGCTGGAGGAGCGCCATCTCAGCCTGTCATGGAGCCTGGCGGGTGGCATCGCCTTCCATGTCGATGCCGAGGTCGAGGGAACGGCGGGCCAGCAATTATCCTTCACCGGCCAGGCCAACGGCCGGCTGGCGGGCTTCCTGCCGGTGACGGCGCAGGTGCCGGCGCGCGGCGCGCACTTCGAACCGCCGGCGGACGCGGCCCCGCCCAGCCTGGCGGCCCTGCGCCAGGCCTTGGCCGATTGGGACGGCGGCCAGCTGACGCCCGGCCTCTACACCCCCAACCTGCTGCCCCGCCTGAGCAAGCTGCTGGCCCGTCCGAACCGCGCCGCGGGGCGGGGCGCCTTGCAAGGGCTGCGCTACATCGGCAGCATCGAGCGCGCGCTGAACAAGAAGGACGCGCCCGACGCCCGCGTCAGCCATGACGTCTATGAGGCGCGGTACGCCAGCGGTACCTGGCTGTGCGTGGTCCACCTGGACGCTGATGGCAAGATCAGCGATTTCGCCTGTTAGCTGCCAGCGCGGGACGCTTCCTCCCGCCACCTCCATGTCCGCCATCCCAGGGCCGTCAGCAACAGGCCGGCGGCGAAGGCCGCGTATCCCAGGGGCATGAAGGGCGGGCGGAAGCGGAACTCCACCACCGACCGGCCCGCGGGCAGGGCGACCTGCTGGAACAGTTCCCCCTGTCGCAGGACGGGGCTGTCCTGGCCGTTGACCGTAGCTGTCCATCCCGGCAGGTAGAGTTCCCGCCGCGTCAGCGTTGCCGGCGCGGGACAATCCACGGTCGCCTGTACGCGCACGGTGGCATCCACCACGCATCCGTCAGCCTGGAAATAGGGCGCCGGGGGCTGGCGCATCTCATAAATGTCCATGACGGCATCGGAATAGACAGGCGCATCCACGAAGGCCGGGACGGGGGCTCCCATGCCGATGACGGCTTCCCATCCCGGCTTGGGCGCGCCGTCCAGGGCCAGGGCGCGGGGCCGGTCGGCATGGCCTTGGATGGCCCAGATGACCACCGGCACCGCGCCGCCGGACTTGCGCCATTCCAGGGTGACCGGCGCGCTGCCGGGCGGCAGGGGGTGGTCCAGCGAGATGCGGGCATAGCGGCCGTCACGGGCGGCGGCCAAATCGGTGCGCCCGGTGGCGCAGACTTCGCCCCGGCACGCCGTTACCAGCAAAGCCCCGTCGCTCTTGTCGCCGTAGGTCCCCAGCATGACGCTGACGTCATGCACCTCATTCCCCGCCGGGTAATCCGGCACCGCCAGCGTCACCCGCGTGCCGTCGTCCAGGCGCAGGGGCTGGTGGCCAGGGTCGTTCGGGTCCTGGCCGGCATCCCATCCGAAGGGCGAAATCCCGGGCGGGGCGACCACGTATTTGACGCCCACCTCGCGGAAGGCGTCCAGGTTGCGCATCAGGTTTTGCGCCTGGCTGCCCCGGCTGGGGTCCAGGTGCCCATAGGGGCCGAAGGTCACGCCGGTGGTGTTGTCGTCCAGATGGTCGTGGACGTAGCGCGTCCAGTCGGCAGGCAGGGGCAGGTCATCGTGGTTCAGGCTGGCGACCCCGTAAAAGGACCCGTAGTTGGGCTGTATCGGGCCCAGGGTGTAAAAGCGCTGCAGCCCCAAATTCTGCCGCAGGAAGTGGATGCCCCCCAGTTGCAGCGTGCCGGCCTTGACCGTCCACACCGCCGGTACCAGGAACAGGGCGATGGCCTCCACGACGGCGAAGGCCGCCAGGCCCTGGGCCTGGCGCCGGCCATCCAGGCGCCGGAATGCCAGGATGCAGACACCAAGCGCCAAGGCCGCGGTGCAGCCCATCGATAGCCGGTACCATGTCAGGACGGCGGTATCGTTGAAGCGGCCCCATGACAGGACGGCGGCGGCCAGCACCAGCAGCGCCAGGGCGGCGGCCCCCTTCCGGAAAAGCGGGCGGGCCCAAAATCGCCGCATGTCGCCGGCCTGGGCCAGGTCGTGACAGGCCAGACCGGCCAGGACGGCCAGGGCGAATTCGAAAGAGGGCGGCAGATAGCGCGTGAAGATGCTGTTGGTGACCATGGGCACGGCGGTGACCAGGTGTGTCAGGCCGGGCACGCCGTAGAGGGTGGCAATGGTGAAGAGCGACCATGCGCCCAAGGCTAGGCGCAGGCCGCGCCACCGCTGCGCCCACAGGCCCATCACCGCCATGGCCGGCATCATCACGCCGACATAGCCCCCGGCCCGCCCCCAGAAGACGCCGGCGTCTGGGGTGGTGGCGTCCGTCAGCCGCCCATGAAGGTAAGGCATCAGCAGGGTGATGAGGCGTTCCTGACCCAGGCGAACATAACGATAGCCTTCGCCGCCATGGGCGCCCACGAAAGCGTGCGGCAGGTATCCCAGGAAGGCGATCAGGATGGGGGCGGCCAGCAGGACGCCAGCCCCGACGCCCAGCGCCAGGCGCGCCAGGTACATCGCGGCTTGGCGGCGTTCCAGGCCGGGCAGGCGGGCCATGGTCCAGGCGGCGGCCAGCAGCCCGTCCAGGTAGGCCATTTCCGGAAAGCCGGCGTACAGGGACAGCGCCACCCCCAGCCCGATCCAACCCCAGCCGCCCTGGCGCGTCCCCTCGCGGCCGGCGATCACAGTCAGACGGACATCCTCAACCCCCAGCAGGATCATGGGCAGGAAGCAGATGGGGTTGATGACGGCGTTGGCCAGCCAGGCGTACGTTCCGTTGAATTCGAACAGCAGGGCGGCGGTGCCGGCGGCCAGGGCGCCCGTGCCCAAGCGGCGCATCACCAGCACGGTGAAGATGCCGGCGATGATCTGCATCGCGATGTGCATGTAAAGCTGGCCGTCCGGCAGGGCCAGCAGCGGCGTCAGGGGGAACAGCGCCGCCGACTGCATCTCCCCCGCCAACGGCATGCCCACGCCCTCATACGGGTTCCACCAGGGCAGGTGGCCGGATAGCAGGTCCAGGGCCGCGCGATGCCCCAGCGTCTGGCTGGTGAAGCCGACGTTGGGGTCCAGGGACGACACCCCGTCGGCGTTCAGCCCGGTGACCAGGTCGCTGTTCATCAGGGCCGGGTTGGCCAGGCGCAGATGCAGGATTTGGTGCAGCTTGGCCAGCACAGGCATCAGCACCGCCAGGATGAACGCCGTGCGAAAGCCGTTGCGGCTGTTCCGGTCCGGCGGTGCGCCTGCGGCTGCGGGCATCTGGGGCATTGGCGGTCCTGCGGCTGGAGATGTTGGGACTGGATCCCTCAATGGTCCGTGGATTTCAAGTCCCGCAAGGCCCTACCGCCCTGGATTGAATCCCTTGCGTTTGAATCTCTTGCGTTACGGTGGGATGGCCCCGCGTTACCGCCCCGTAAATTCGGGTAACCTCCTGGTTTCGCCGCCTTGTCCTTCCCCACCGTCCTTGTAGAGAGGGCGGGCGCGCCGTCGCGCGCCATTGCCATATAAGGGGAGAATGGGGCCATGCGTAACCGGGTGATCTTGGGGGCCGCCATCGGCTGCCTATCCTTGAGCGGCTGCGTCATCAACGCCGACGACAGCGGCCACCACTACGACATGCCGCGCACGGCCACGACCGTCTGCCGGCGTGAGGTCGACCATGTGTACGACGACTATTACAAGATCGCCTTCGACCTGCCGGTCCTGGCCACTGAGGCGGATGGGCGGCAGACGGTGGTTCAGCCCTTCACCCTAATGCCCCGCCGCGACATTACCGCCGCCGCCGGCCGCCATGTCATGCGCTGCGTCGTCAAGGACACCGCCCTGATCTCGGTCAGCGAGGATCGCTGAGGTTTCGTCGCCGGCCCTGGCCCATGCCAAGCACGGTCAAGGCCAAGCCGGCGGCGAGGGCGCCGTAGCCCCAGCCCATGCGCGGCGGGGTATAGCGAAAAACAACCTCCGACCGGCCGGCGGGCAGGTCGACCTTCTGGAACAGCGGGCCGTCGGCCGCCACGGCCTGTTCCCGGCCGTTCACGGTGGCCCTCCAGCCCGGCATGAACAGCTCCAGCCGGGTCAGTGTGGCCGGGGCGGCGCAATCGGCCGCCAGCCGTTCCCGGCTGACGGGCGCCAAGTGGCAGCCGTCGGCGCCGAAGTACGGCCGGGGGTCGGGCAGCGCGTCGATCTGCATCACGTCGTCGCGGAAGACGGGGCCGCCGCCTTCAACGGTTGGTCCGGCATCGGCTGGCTCGGCCGCGACCAAGGCGAAGGCGACATGGGGCTCCACGCCCGTGATCGATCCGCCGTTCAGGGTGAGGGCTCGCCCCGTATCCGTCCCCGCCGTCCACATGGCCAGGCCGAAACGCTTGCGTCCGCCCACCCGGCTGACCGCCAGCGTCAGGGGCGCGTCACCCGCCAGCGGAACGGTTCCAGACAGCGGAACCAGAATATAGCTGCCACCGACGACGTCCGATAAGGCGTGCCCGCCGTCGGCGCATATGGTGCCGGCGCACAGGCGCAGTGTCAGGCGGCCGTCGGCGGCGCCGTTCTTCAGGGAACTGACATGCAGGCCCACGGCGGACACATGGCCGCGCCTGGCATCGAATGGCACCCGGCTGGCGCCCGCCGGCAGGGTCAGGATCGCCGTATCCCCGTCGGCCAGGGCGAGCGGCCGTTGGCTCTGGTCGACCATCCCGGGGGGAGCCCAGTCAAAGGGGCCTTTGCCTGGTAGGGAAACGACGTAGCGCACGCCCATGTCACGATAGGCGTCCGGGTCGCGCCGCAGATTTTCCACCGCGGTGGGCCCTGTGGCGGCGCGGCGGTCCCGGCCGTCGAAGGCGATGGGATAGGTGTTGTCGTCCAGTCGTTGAACGACATGGTCCACCCAGGTGGCCGGCAGGGGCAGGTTGTTGTGGTTGATACCGCCAATGCCGTAATAGGCGCTGTAGTTGGGCTGTATGGGACCCAGGGTGTAAAAGCGCTGCAGGCCCAGATGGCTTCGCAGGAAGGCGATGCCGTCTTCCCGGAGGTCGCCGGCACTCGGATAGAACACGGTGGGTATCAGCAGCAGCAGTACCGCCTCGGCCACCGCCAGGCCCCCCAGCCAGCCGGCGCGGCGATGGTTGGCGGGAGTTGACCGGCGCAGGATGATGGCCATGCCCCCCAGGACCACCGCGGCCACCGCCAGCGAGCCCCAAAGCCAGGGCGAGCGGTACGGCTTCAGCGCCAGCAGGGGGGCGGCGAGGCCCACGGCCAGCGCGACGAAAGCCAGTGCCGCCAGGAAACCCAGCCATTGCCGGCGCGTTGGCTTTGCTGCTTCCGTCAGATCCTGGCAGGCCAGTCCCGCCAGGACGGCCAGGGCGAAGGCCACCGAGGGGGCGAAATAGCGGAAGAACATGGCCCAGCCGACGCCCGGGATGGCGGTCACCAGGGTGTTGGCCACCGGCAGGCCGTACATGGCGCCGGTGACGATGGCGATCCAGCCCGCCAAGGCCAGGCGCAGGGGACGCAGGTGGGTGCCAACCGCGCCGATCATGCCCAGGGCCAGCAAGCCCACACCGGCGTAACCGCCCACCCCCCCCCAGAAGCCGAAGCTTTCGGCCGTGCCGGGGTCGCTCAGCCGGCCCAGGGCATAAGGCAGGACCAGCGTGATCAGGCGGGCGGCGGACAGGTGCACCTGGCGGAAGCCGCCGTTGCTGTGATCGCCCAGGTTGGCGTCCGGCAGATAGCCCAGGAAGGCGACCAGGATGGGCCCCGCCACCAGCAGGCCGCCCATTGCGCCCAGCGCCACCCGCGCAAGGTAATCCGCCCGCTGCCGGTTAGAAAGGCCCGCCAGCCGTGCCAGCGTCCAGACGCCGACCAGCAAACCGTTGAAATAGGCGACCTCGGGGAAGCCGGCATAGAGCGACAACGCCAGGCCCAGGATGATCCAGGCCCAGCCGCCGCGCCCGCCCGCCTGGACGCGGGCCCGCACGGTTTCCACGCCCAGCAGGGTCATCGGCAGGAAGCAGATGGGATTGACGACGGCATTGCCCAGCCAGGCGTATGTGCCGTTGAATTCGAACAGCAGGGCCGCCACGGCGCATGCCATCGGTGCCAGGCCCAGCCGCCGCAGCAGCGTCCAGGTGAAGAGGCCGGCCAGGATCTGCAGGCTGATGTGCATGTAGAGCTGCCCATTGGACAGGGCCAGCAGCATTGTCAGCGGGAACAGGGCGGCGGACTGCATGTCGCCGGCCAGAGGCATGCCGATGCCGGAATAGGGATTCCACCAGGGAATGGTGCCCGACAGCCAGTCCAGCGCCGCGCGGTGGCCCAGGGCTTGGCTGGTGTACGCAATATTGGGGTCAAGCGTGGCCAGGCTGCGCCTGAGGACGTTGGCGGCGATGCCGCTTTCCAGGAAGCGGGCATCGGCCAGGCGCCAGCCCAGGATCAGGTGCAGCTTGGCCAGGATCGGGGCGATGAGGACAAGGAACAGCGGCCTGCGGCTGCTGGCGGCATCTGATGTCATTGTTGTCGTCAAGGTGTCGCGACGGAACGTCGGTTACGGGCGAAGGGCAGGGCGCTGGCTGCCGCCAAACCAAGCCCGACAAGGAAGGCGGCATAGCCCCAGGCCATGTGGGGCGGCTGATAGTGGAAGCGCACGTCCGACCGGCCGGCGGGCAGGTCGATCCTCTGGAACAGCGGGCCGTCCTGGCCGACCGTCCGCGGCGTCCCGTTCACGGTTGCCGTCCAGCCCGGCATGAACAGTTCCAGGCGCGTCAGCGTGGCCGGGGCGGGGCAGTCGGCTGTCACCCTCTCACGGCTGGCGGGCGTCAGCCGGCATCCCTCGGCTGTGAAATAGGGGCGGGCGCCGGGCAACTCGACGATGTCCATGACCTCATCGCCGGCCACGGGGGAGGCGAAGCGCAAGGTCACTTGCGGATCCCGTGCCGGTGCCGGCGTGGTCCACAGCCCCACGGGGAAGTCGCCCCCGACCTTGCGGAAGGTGATGGTCATGGGGCCCGCCCAAGGCACAGGCGTGTCCAAGGGGATGGACAGGTACTGGTTGTCGGCCGCCGTGGCCAGGTCCCGGCGTCCTTCCGCGCAGCGGTCGGCGGCGCAGAAGCGCACGGCCAGCGTGCCCTTGCTCTGTCCCACATACGTGGCCACCAGGACGCCGACCGACCGCACCTCGCGGTCGGCGGCCATGGACGGGTCAGGCGGCAGGACCAGGCTGGCGCTGCCGCCGTCGTCCAGGCGCAAGACCTCGGTCATGCTGACGGGCACGCCTGGCGGCTTCCAGTCGAAGGGGCTTTGGCCGGTGGGCGCCACCAGGTACTTCACGCCCAGGGCCCGATAGGCGTCCAGATTGGCGCGCAGGTTCTCCAGGGCGGTCGGTCCCCCCGCCACCTTGCGGTCATGGCCGTCGAAGGCCGATTCGATGGTGTTGTTGTCCAGATGGGTGAAAACGTGGTCCACCCAGGCCGCGGGCAGCGGCAGGTCGTTGTGATTGATGCCCGCGATACCGTAATAGGCGCTGTAGTTGGGCTGGATGGGCCCCAGGGTGTAGAAGCGCTGCAGGCCCAGGTTGTTTTGCAGGAATTCCACGCCGGCCGTCTGTAGCCGGCCGCTTTTGGGATAATTGCGCAGGGGCAGCACGAACAGGACCACCGCTTCGGCGACGGCTGCGGTGCCCAGTACCCAAGCCCGCGTGCGGTTGCTGAAGGTGCCGCCGCCCAGTTCGCGGACGGCCAGCAGCGCCACCACGGCGTAAATCAGCGACCGGGCCAGGATGGGCACGAAGGGGGCGTTCATGTACAGCCGATGGGACAGCCAAAGCGGCGCCACCAAGCATGCCACGCCCGCGGCCAAGCCGCCCCAGTAGACGAGCCCGGGTCGTCGTTCCGCCGCCCGCTCCGCCAGGTCATGGCAGGCCAGGCCGGCCAGCACGGCCAGCGCGAACGAGATCGACGGGTTGAAGTACCGGAAGAACATCGCGTCGCCGACCGCCGGGATGGCGGTGAGCAAGGCCACCATCGCATGCTGGCCATAGACCGCGCCCGTCACCACCACGCACCAACCGGCCAGCGTCAGCCGCAACCCGCGCAGCCAGGGGCGCCAGACCGCCATCGCGGCCACCACCACCAGGACCAGGCCGGTATAACCGCCGACGGCGCCCCAGAATATGAAGGCCTGCGCGTCCGGCGTATGGCCCAACTCACCCAGGGCATAGGGCAGGAACAGGGTCAGCAGGCGCTGGATGTCGAGATGCGAATGACGGAAGCCGCCGGCGGCATGGTTGCCCAGATAGCCGTGGCCCAGATACTCCCCGAAGGCGATGAGGATGGGGGCGGCCAGCAGCAGGCCGGCCACCGTCCCGGTGGCGACACGCGCCATATACGCCATGGAGCGGCCCCCCAGGCCTGCCAGCCGTGCCAGGGTCCAGAGGGCGATCAGCAGACCGTTGAAATAGGCGACTTCGGGGAAGCCGGCGTAAAGCGACAGCGCCAGGCCGCCGGCGATCCATCCCCAGCCGCCCGTCTGGCCGGCCAGCGCGCGCCCCCGCGCCTCTTCCACGCCCAGCAACACCATGGGAAGGAAAGGGATGGGGTTGATGACGGCATTGGCCAGCCAGGCGAAGGTGCCGTTGAACTCGAACAGCAGGCTGGCCACGATGGCGCCCAACGCCGTGACCCCCAGGCGCCGCATGAGCAGCCAGGTGAAGACGCCCGATGCGATCTGCAGGCCGATGTGCAGGTACAACTGGCCGTTCGGCAGGGCCAGCAACAGGGTGGGCGGGAACAGGGCGGCGGATTGCATGTCGCCGGCCAGCGGCATGCCGATGCCGGAATAAGGGTTCCACCAGGGAATGTGGCCGGACAGCCAGTCCAGCGCCGCGCGATGCCCCAAGGCATGACTGGTGTAGGCGATGTTGGGGTCCAGCGTGGACAGCCCGTCGCGCGTGACGCCGCTGGCCAGCCAGCCTTCGACGAAACGCGGGTCCGCCAGGCGCCAGCCCAGGATCAGGCCGAGCTTGGCCAGAATGGGGGCGAGGATGAGCAGGGTGATGGCCCGGAAGCCGCTGGAGCGCCACAGAGACGCATGGATTATCGCGCCGGTGGGCTGTGGCGGCAGGCGTTGCATCAAGCTGCTGGGCAAGGCGTCCATCTCGGTGGTGGAGAGGCGGATTGATCCTTCCTCATCGGCCATGGCGGACACTTTTGCAACCGGCCTGTTCCGATGACGCCCGCCATTCTCGCCCTCCAAAACGGCGCCCCAGGGAAACACCGCGACCGTCAGCGAGGACCGCTGCCGCCGGTTTCCAGCGGGAAGGAGGGGCGTCCAGCGGGATGCAGCGACCACAGCAATACCCCTATCCCCAGCAGGAACAAGGCGTATCCCACCTGCATATAGGGCGGGCTGTAATTGAAGCGGACTTCCGAGCGCCCCGCCGGCAGGGAGATCCGCTGAAAGATGGGTCCATCCGGCCGAACCTCCTGCCGCGGCATGCCGACCACGTCGGCGGTCCAACCGGGCAGGAACAATTCCTGGCGTTTCAGGATACTGGCCGCCGCGCAGTCGGCGACCAGTCTGTCCCGCGCTTCCGCCTGCAATTGGCAGCCCTCGGCGGAGAAATAGGGTGCCGGATCGGGCAATTCGAAAATGGTCATGGCCCGGTCGGTATAGACTCGCGACGGGCCGCGATCGTCGGTCGCCAGATCGACGTTGATTCGCACCTCATGGGGCGGACCGGTGTAGCCATCCACGGTCAAGGTCATGCGGCTGTCGGATGAGGACGGGAACGACCAGAGCGCCACGGGGTAGGCGCCCGTCTTGCGCAGGGTGACCGTCAGGCGGTTCTTGGGCGGGGGGAGCGGATGGTCCAGCTTGATCGGCAGGAACTGGTTGTCGGTCGCCTGGGTCAGGTCAAGGACTTGGTCGGCGCACATGTCATCGGCGCAGATGGATGCCCGCAGCACGCCGTCGGATTTGCCACCATAGGTGCCGATCAGGACCCCAACGCCCTCGATGGGCTGTGGCAGGTCCGGTCGGTTCCATCCGATGACCGCCGTTCCGCCATCGGAGAGCGGGATGGGCAGGCCGCCCGGGCGGTCCACCCGGAACTCCCGAGGGGTCCATCTGAAGGGGTTGCCGGCGGCCGCAGTCACCACATAGCGCACGCCGACTTTCTCATACTCCGCGAGATTGGCGCGCAGGTTCTCCTCGACGGAGGGTCCATCGCCCGAGTTCCGTTGTTTGCCGTCGAATGCAATGTGGTGGACGTTGGCGTCCAGGTGCACCGCCACGTAATCGACCCAGGACCGGGGCAGCGGCAGGTCGTCATGATTGATGCCGGCGATACCGTAATAGGCGCCGTAATTGGGGGCGACAGGGCCCATGGAGAAGAAGCGCTGCAGACCCAGGTGCGCTTGCAGGAAGCGCACGCCGTCCTCGATCAGGATGCCTTTTGGCGGATTGGACGTCGTGGGGACCACGAACATGAGGACGGCCTCGACCGCGACGACGGCCCCGGCCGCCACGGCGCGCCGCCGGCCAGGCAGGCGTGCGACGCTGAGCAAGAAAAGGAGAAGGACGGTCAGAGCCGCCACGCACAGCGCGTTCCTAAACCAGTGCGAGGGGCGGGGCATCTCGACATAATAGTGGGCGGCGATGAGGAGACCCGCGGCCGCCGTCGCGCTTGCCAGCAGGACTCCGGCCAGCAGGGCCGGGGCCGGGCGACGCCCCATAGCCTGCGCGCCGGACTGGATCATGTCCTGGCACGCCAGTCCCGCCAGGATCGCGACGGAGAATTCCGCCGATGGCGGCAGATAGCGGAAAAAGGCGGCGTTGCCGACGGCCGGGATGCTGGTGATGAGCCGGCCGATGACCGGAAGGCCATAAATCGCGGCCAAAGCCGCCACGGTCCAGGCAGCCAAGGTCCAGCGCAAGCCACGCAACGGGCGTCCGAAACAGCCGGCGATGGCCAGGGCGGTGAGACCGATGGGCATGTAGCCGCCGACGCTGCCCCAGAACCAGCCACCCTCCCCCCCGGGCAAGTCAGCCAGCCGGCCGAACAGATACGGAATGGTCAGGTTGACGAAATGCTGCGCATCGACATGGGCGTCGCGAAAGCCGTTACCCTCGTGTCCGCCGACGAACGCGTACGGCAAATAGCCCAGGAAGGCGATGAGGATGGGGGCGGCCAGCGCCAGGCCACCGACGACACCCAACCCGACCCTGGCCGCGTAGGCGGTCAATACGGCCTTGGTGTGAAGCGGTAGCCTCGCCAGGGTCCAGGCCCCGACCAACAGGCCGTCGAGATAGGCGACCTCAGGGAAACCGGCATAGAGCGACAGCGCAAGCCCGGCCACGATCCAGGCCCATCCTCCGCGCAGGCCGGCCACCACCCGGTGCCGGACCTCCTCCACGCCCAATACCACCATGGGCAGGAAGGGGATGGGGTTGACGACGGCGTTCGCCAACCATGCGAACGTGCCGTTGAATTCGAACAGCAGCCCAGCCACGCCCGCAGCCAGGGCCGAGGTGCCCAGGCGCCGCATCAGCAACACCGTGAACAGGCCCGCCACCAGCTGCAGTGACAGGTGCATGTAGAGCTGCCCGTCGGGCAGGGCCAGCAGCAGGTTCAGCGGGAACAGGGCCGCGGACTGCATCTCCCCGGCCATGGGGCCGCCCACGCCCTCATAAGGGTTCCACCAGGGAATATGACCAGCCAACAGATCCAAGGCAGCCCGGTGTCCCAGCGCCTGACTGGTGATGGCGACATTAGGGTCCAGCGTGGCCAACCCTCTGGGCATCACGACATCGACGCCCAGGCCCGAATGCAGCAGGCGCGGGTCCGCGAGGCGGAACCCCAGGATGAGATGCAGCTTCGCCAACAGGGGCGCCACCAGCACCGCGATCACCGCCCATACGTGGTGCCTGCGCGCCGGGGCGGTGCGCGGGCTGGGCGATGGCGGCGGCGGCGTATCGTCGTTCGCCATGGTCGACGGGGCGGCGGTATTCAGGGCCATCAACTGTTCCGGGAATGGTGCTGTCCGCCACCCCAGTGGCATACCGGGTCGGAGGGGACATCTTTGCAAGACTGTGCCTGCTATCGCATACCCCTTTGCAAATTTACACGCCTATCGTGCTCTCTGGCCCACCACCGCCTTGTGGCCACCCCGTGGCGGCGCATATGAGAAAGGCCGCGACGGCGAACCGGCGCGGCCTTTCACTTTTTTGGGCGCAGGGGCGGCAAAAGGCGCCCCGGGGACCGTCTTCAAGGGAACATCAGGCGGCCCTGGCCACCATCAGCTTCTTGATCTCGGCGATGGCCTTCGCCGGGTTCAGGCCCTTGGGGCAGGTCTGGGTACAGTTCATGATGGTGTGGCAGCGGTACAGCCGGAAGGGGTCTTCCAGGTTGTCCAGACGCTCACCCGTCATTTCGTCGCGGCTGTCGGCGATCCAGCGGTAGGCCTGCAGCAGGATGGCCGGGCCCAGGTACTTGTCGCCGTTCCACCAATAGCTGGGGCAGCTGGTGGAGCAGCAGAAGCACAGGATGCACTCATAAAGGCCGTCCAGCTTCTCACGCTCCTCCGGGCTCTGCAGCCGCTCACGCGACGGCGCCGGGCTCTGGCTCTGCAGCCAGGGTTTGATGGAGGTGTACTGGGCGTAGATGGTGTTCAGGTCCGGCACCAGATCCTTCACCACCGGCATGTGCGGCAGCGGGTAGATCTTGACGTCGCCCTTCACGTCGTCGATGGCCTTCAGGCAGGCCAGCGTGTTGCGCCCGTCGATGTTCATGGCGCAAGAGCCGCAGATGCCCTCACGGCACGACCGGCGGAAGGTCAGCGTGCTGTCGATGTCGTTCTTAATGTGGATCAGGGCGTCCAGCACCATGGGGCCGCACTTGTCGAGATCGATCTCGTAGCGGTCCTCGGTGGGGTTGCTGCCCTTGTCCGGGTCATAGCGATAGATGCGGAAGGTCTTGGCCCGCTTGGTGGCGGACGTCTTCACCGACGTGGTCTTGCCGGTGTGAACCTTGGAATTGGCGGGAAGGGAGAACTCGGCCATGGCATCGGGTCCGTTCGGCTAAGGCGTCAGTAGACGCGCTTCTTGGGCGGGATGACGTCAATGTCACCGGTCAGGGTGTACATGTGGACGGGACGGTCACCGAGGGTGACGGCGCCCTTCTCATCCACCCAGGACGTGGTGTGCTTCATCCACTCGTGGTCGTCGCGCTCGGGGAAGTCCTCGCGGGCGTGCGCCCCGCGGCTTTCCTTGCGGTTGGCCGCCGAGTTGATGGTGACCACGGCCTGGCGCATCAGGTTGTCCAGCTCCAGCGCTTCCACCAGGTCGGAGTTCCAGATCAGCGAGCGGTCGCTGACGGCGATGTCGTCACGCTTGGACCACACGCCCTTCATCAGCTCCACGCCTTCCTCCAGCACCTCGCCGGTGCGGAAGACGGCGCAGTTGTTCTGCATGATCTTCTGCATTTCCAGGCGCAGGTGGGCGACGCGGGTGCCGCCCTTGGCGTTGCGCACCTTGTCCAGGTGGGCCAGCGCCTTGTCCGTCACGTCCTGTGACAGGGTCTTGTGCGCGGCACCCTTCTTCACCGTCTCGGCGGCGCGGTTGGCGGCGGCGCGGCCGAACACCACCAGGTCCAGCAGCGAGTTGGAGCCCAGGCGGTTGGCGCCGTGCACCGACACGCAGGCCGCCTCGCCGATGGCCATCAGGCCCGGGACCACCTGGTCCGGGTTCTCGGCCGTCGGGTTGATGACCTCACCGTGGTAGTTGGTGGGGATGCCGCCCATGTTGTAGTGCACGGTCGGCAGCACGGGGATGGGCTCGCGCGTCACGTCCACGTTGGCGAAGACCTTGGCGGTCTCGGCGATGCCGGGCAGGCGCTCGTGGATGATGGCCGGGTCCAGATGCTCCAGGTGCAGGTGGATGTGGTCCTTGTGCTCACCCACGCCGCGACCCTCGCGGATTTCCACGGTCATGGAGCGGCTGACCACGTCGCGGCTGGCCAGGTCCTTGGCCGATGGGGCGTACCGCTCCATGAAGCGCTCGCCCGAGCTGTTGGTCAGGTAACCGCCCTCACCGCGCACACCCTCGGTGATCAGGCAGCCGGAGCCGTAGATGCCTGTGGGGTGGAACTGCACGAACTCCATATCCTGCAGGGGCAATCCTGCGCGCAGCACCATGCCGCCGCCGTCGCCGGTGGAGGTGTGGGCCGAGGTGCAGCTGAAGTAGGCGCGGCCGTAGCCGCCGGTGGCCAGCACCGTCTGGTGGCCGCGGAAGCGGTGGATGGTGCCGTCGTCGAGGTTCCAGGCCAGGACGCCCTTGCACTCGCCGTCTTCCATCAGCAGATCCAGCGCAAAGTATTCCACGAAGAACTCGGCTTCGTGCTTCAGGCTCTGCTGATACAGGGTGTGCAGGATGGCGTGGCCGGTGCGGTCGGCGGCGGCGCAGGTGCGCCGGGCCTGACCCTCGCCGTAGCGGGTGGTCATGCCGCCGAAGGCGCGCTGGTAGATCTTGCCTTCCGGGGTGCGCGAGAAGGGCACGCCGTAGTGTTCCAGCTCGATGATGGCCGGGACGGCCTCACGCACCATGTACTCGATGGCGTCCTGGTCGCCCAGCCAGTCCGACCCCTTCACGGTGTCGTACATGTGGTAGCGCCAGTCGTCCTCGCCCATGTTGCCGAGCGCGGCGGAGATGCCACCCTGGGCCGCCACGGTGTGGCTGCGGGTGGGGAACACCTTGGTGATGCAGGCCGTCTTCAGGCCCTTTTCGGCCATGCCGAAGGTCGCGCGCAGGCCGGCGCCGCCGGCGCCCACGACGACGACGTCGTACTGATGGTCGATGATGGGATAGGCGTTAGCCATGACAGTCCTTCCTCACGCCCCGAAGGCGATCTTGAGCACGGCGAAGACGCTCGCGGCGGCCAGCAGGATGGCGGCGCCGTTGGTCAGCCCGATGGCGATCAGGCGCGCCAGCTTGCCGTGAATGTAATCTTCGTAGACTTCCCGCATGCCGGCGGCGGCATGGTGGAAGGTGGCGATCAGGGTGATCAGCAGCAGGACCGCGTTCACCGGCTGGTGCACCCAGGCGATGGCGTCGGCATGCTCCGCCTTGGCCAGGCGGACGATGGAGTAGAGGAACCAGACGGTCAGCGGGACCAGCAGGGCCGCGACCATGCGGTAGGCCAGCCAATGGGCGCCGCCGCTCTTGGCGGAGCCGAGGCCGCGTACGCGGCCGAGGCGCGTGCGGAAGCCGTTGTCGGACGTAGAAGCCATGGAATGCGCGCTCCCGTCAGAGGGCGAAAGCGGCGATCCAGACGATCGCCGTCAGAACGAAGGAACCGCCGAACACCAGGGCGGAGCTGCGATGCGCGCTGGCATTGGTGATGCCGGTGCCGGTGTCCCAGATCAGGTGCTGGATGCCCTTCAGCAGGTGGTAGCCGAAGGCCCAGGTCCAGCCCAGCAGGCAGAGCAGGCCAATGGGGCTGCCCAGCACGTGCTGCGCCGTGTCGAAGTCGTCGGGGCCGCTGGCGGCTGCCACCAGCCACCAGGTCAACACCAGGGTGCCGACGGTCAGGGCGATGCCGGTGAAGCGGTGCGTGATCGACGACACGGCGGGCAGGGGTAGGCGATAGACCTGGAGGTGGGGCGACAGCGGCCGTGCCTTTTTGGCCACGCTGGTCTCGCTCATGATTCGCGCGTCCTCGTCCTTTTGGATTATCAGGTGCCGGTGCCGCACCGGCCATATGGCGCCCGCGACATGCGGGTCGCGACGCCGGCCGAATTGTTGCACCGCCGGGGGCGGATAGGATGTGAAGTCAATTACGCCCCCGCCTCTTGTCCGTCAACGCCCTGTCTGGGGCCGACTTTTGCGAATACAAGGGGTGGGGCGCATGGGTGCGTGATTCTTTCGACATGGCTGAGGACCGTCGCTTCCGACGCGCCCTGGGGAACTTCTTCGCCCCACGGCTTCCGCCATCGGCCGGGCCGATTGCCGCGCATGGGGACGACCGGTACAGTGCTGGCGTCAACCTCGTCGCCCCGCGAAAGTTTCCGTCTTGTCCGCCAACGACTTGTGCCGCCTGCTGGAAGAGTTGTGCCTGACGGCCTGGCCCGCCCTGAAGACCATCCACGATGACGGCTGGCTGCTGCGGTTCTCACAGGGGCATTCGGGCCGCTCCAACTCGGTGACCTGCCTGTCGGCCGGCGTGCTGCCGGTGGCGGAAAAGGTGGACCGGGCGGAGGCGGCCTACACCCGCGAAGGCCTGCCCCCCCGTTTCCGCATCACGCCCATGGCCCCGCCTGACCTGACGGCGGAACTGGATCGGCGTGGCTATCTGCGGCAGGAGGAGAACTTGGTGCAGACAGCCGGTATCGACCCCACCCGCCTGGCCGTGGGGGACGATGGCCTCCGTTGGCGGGTGGAGGGCGGCCCCGCACCCGACCTGCTGACCGGCTACGCTCAGGCGCTGCCGTTGCCGCCTCGGGAAGAAGATCCGATGCGGCGCCTGTTGGCCGCCATCGCCGTCCCCACGCTTTACGTCAGCGCCTGGGACGGTGACCGTTACGCCGGCAGCGCGCTTGGAGTCGCTGATCGCGGATGGCTGGGCATCTACAAAGTGCTGGTCGCGCCGGGGCAGCGCGGCCGGGGCCTGTCGCGCCGCCTGCTGACGCGCCTGCTGGCGGCCGGGGTGCAGGCGGGCGCCACCCGCGCCTATCTCCAGGTGGGTGGCGCCAACCACCCGGCATTGGCGACCTACGCCCGGGCGGGGTTCGGGACTGTCTATAGCTATCAATATCGGCAGGCGCCTTAGTTGCATCATTGATAAGGTAAACGCCCACAAGTAGATTGCCCATAAGGCAACATACGGGGGTGGCATGAGCGGGATAGGAGGCGCCGTCGTGGGCGCGATTCTGGCCCTGTTGGGTTCCGGCATGGCTTGGGCGAAGGATCCGACCGCGGAGTCGATCACCAAGGCTGTTCAGACCCAGCTTTATGAGGATGATCCGCAGGCGCGCGGCGGACTGGTGGAGGTCAGCGACGGCTACAAGTTCGTCCAGTGCTGGCATCTGCCGCGCCAGACCATCATCACCTGCGAAGCGGCCGGGAAGCGGGGCCAACCCTGGATGCGCCACGTCCTGACCAAGGAGCGCCGTGCCGCCTTGAAGGAGATGGGCTTCACCGCCGACCGACAAACAGGGAACTTCATCCGGCGGTGGGACCCGCCGCCTGAGCCCCAGGCGCTGGTGGCCTTCATGATCCATGCACTGGACGTCGGGTACGGCAAAAGTGGCCAGGACCCCACAATGCGACATGGGTGGTTTCCGGCCGCCGACTGTCCGGCGCGGGTTGCCGCCGGAAATCCTTATGGTGGGGCGATCGCGGCGTTCGGCACCCCGGTTAACAAGCTGACCGAAGGCTGCCGCCTCGAAGGGCAGGATGATGATAGCGATGATGATCCACTGCCACCCCGGCCGCACAAGCCGGACAACGCACCGGATCTGCTGTCCCAGCAATACAAGACCATCGCGGAGGCGGTGGACTGGGTGGCCGACGGCACGGGGCCGGAGCGTCACATAGTCATTTTTTCCTGGGGAGACTTCTACATCCAGTGCTTGAAGGCGGAGGACCCGTCGATGCAGTGCGAGGTGGTGTCCGCCGACATCATGCCCCGGCTGAAGCCGGTGCTGAACGCCGCCGCCGGCCGCCGGCTGGAAAAGCTGGGGTTTCTGGAACCCGGCTATTCTCTGAACTACGCCCAGAACTTTCCGCTTCGAAACGATGCCCGGGACAAGGACGTCAAGGCCATCGCCGAGACCTTGGCGCAGGCGGCGCAGCAGGGTTTTGGCACCTACGTGTTCCTGCCGTTGGAGGTGGAGCGCCACACCTCCAAACCGACCAAATAAGGGAGCCTCCGAATGAAGATCCTGAGGATCGCTGCTGTGGGCATGGCGATGGCGTTTCCCCCTATCGCCGGGGCTCAGGCCAAGGAAGCGCCGCAGCAGGCGTTGACCAAGGCGGTTGCCGCCCTGGCGCATGCCGACCAGATGGATGGGCGCGGCGCCGTGGTGGAGGCGCACGACGGCGACCAGTTCGTGCAATGCCGGCGGGCGCCGCATGAGCCGGTCATTACCTGCGAGGCGGCGGGGCCGCGGGGGCAGCCCTGGATGCGCCACGCTCTGAGCAAGAAGCGACGGGCGAACCTGAAGGAACTGGGCTACGTCTCCGACCGCAAGACCGGCAATTTCGTCGCGCGTCTGGACCCGTCGCAGTGGCCGAACGACAAGCTGGCCGGTTTCATGGTCGCCACACTTGTTGGGGGTTACGACGTGGGACTGGAGGACATCGAGACCGAGACCGGGTCCTACCCCGCGGTGGCCTGCCCGCCGCGCAATCCCTCTGGCCGCGACTTCGGCGGGGAGGTCGCGTTCAACGACCGCTCCCCGAAGGACCTAGGGGAAAACTGCGAGGTCGCGGGCATGGATGACGAGGATGAGTCGCGCCTGCCCAAGCCGCTGAAGTCCATCCCCATGGAGCCGGACGCGGCCGAGTCCCTGGTCAAGCAGAACGTCAAGGAGATCGCTGACGCCTACACTTGGCTCCTGGGGGTGAGCGGGCCTGGCCGCCGGGTCGTCATCCTCAGTTGGGGCGAGTTTCATATCCAGTGCAGCAAGACGAGCGAGCCCGTCATCCCGTGCGAGATCGAGTCCGCGGAGGCCAATCCGGCCCTGCGCCGCGTAATCACGGCGGCGGTTGGCCACAAGCTGAACAAAATGGGGTTCCGGGAACCGGGCTTTTCCAAGAACTACGTCGGGTGGTTCAGGTTGAACGACGGCAAGCCCGAGAACTGGGCCTGGTCGACGATGCAGGCGGCGTTGACGGCTTTCGGTGGCTACGCCATCCAGCCGGTGGCCGTTGAGCGCCGGGTCACCAAAGGGGAAACCTGAGCGCGCACCGTGTCAGCCGCTGATCGCGGCCGCCCCAATCGACGCTGCGAGCGCCACCAGCCGGTGGGCCTCCGCCACATGCAGGGCCTCCACCAGGCGGCCGTCCACCAGCACGACGGCCTTGCCCTGGGCCATGGCCTCGGCATGGGCGGCGATGATGCGGCGGGCGCGGTCCAGCGATGCCGCGTCGGGGGCGAAGGCGGCGTTGGCGGCCGCCAGCTGCTTGGGATGGATCAGGGTCTTGCCGTCGAAGCCCAACTCCACCCCCTGACGACAGCTGGCCTCCAGGCCGGCATCGTCGTCCAGGTCCAGGTGCACGCCGTCCAGGATGGCCAGGCCGTGGGCGCGGGCCGCCAGCAGGCACAGGCCCAAGGCCGTGATCACGGGCAGGCGCAGGGGCGTGTGATGGGCGTGCAGTTCCTTGGCCAGGTCCGACGTGCCCAGCACCAGGCCGGCCAGCCTGGGGGAGGCGGACGCGATCTCCTTGGCATTCAGCATGCCCAGCGCCGTTTCCATCATGACCCACAAGGGAAGGCCGTTGGGCGTCCCGGGGGCAGCCCCATGCGCCGCCAGCAGGCGATCCGCCTGACGTACCGCCTCCGCCGACTCCACCTTGGGGATCAGCACGCCGTGGGCGCCTGATCGGGCTGCCGCCGCCAGGTCGGCATGGCCCCAGGGCGTGTCCAGACCGTTGACGCGAATCAGCACTTCGCGTCGGCCGAAGCCGCCGGCGGCCACGGCGGCCTGCACCTGGTCGCGCGCCAGATCCTTGGCGTCCGGCGCCACCGCGTCCTCCAGATCCAGGATCAGGACATCGGCCTCCAGTCCCTTGGCCTTTTCCAGCGCGCGGGCGTTGGACCCCGGCATGTACAGGGCGGAGCGGCGGGGACGGGCGGTGGTGGCCATGAGGCGGGCTCGTACAAGAAGGGCGGAACAGAATGGGGCAGCGTAGCGCCGGCCTGTGATGGGGGCGACGGCCGGCGGCCTTCCATCCGTGGTAACAGTCTTCGCGTCCCTTTGTCCCGCGTCATGCGGCTTGCCCACAGGCTGCGGCGGGGCTACCCCTAGGACAGGCCGTCCGCCCCGTCCCTTGGGGGGCCGGTCCATTGCCACGAGGAGCCTTTCCCCGATGCCGTCGCGTCCCCGTCGCCTGATTATCTCCTCCGCAACGCGCCGTGGCACCCAACTGGGAGGCGCCCTGCTGGCGGCTTTGCTGTGCCTGGCCGCCGGCGGCGCCTTGGCTCAGGCCGCTCCTCCGCCGCAGGACGGTGCGCCGGGTGCGGGCGAGCCCGTGACGGCCAACCAGCCGCTGCTGCGCGACCCCCGCCTGGTGGGCAATGCCAAGGCGCCGCCGCGCGACGTGGAATGCGTGGTGGGGGCCGGCAGTCCCTGCGCCGGCCGGATGGATTTCAACGATGGCCGCAGTTTCGGCTTCAAGATCAGCGGCCCGGGTGAGGCCCTGTTCCGCAACATCGGCAACCGCCGCTGCACCCTGGAATACATCCTGACCGACAGCACGGTGGCCACGGCCGGCCGCACCATGGACCTGGCGGCGGGCGCCGCCACCACGCTGAAGGTGCGCGACGCCCAGGGCATGCACGTCCGCCTGTCGGCGCGCGGCATGGCTTCGCCCATCTGCGAATTGGAAGTGACGGCCAAGCAGTCGTGAGAGGAGTGGCCCCGATGCGTCCCCTGCTGATCGCGCTGTCCCTGGTGGTGGCGCCCCTGATGATGCCGGCGCCCGTCCGTGCCGCGGACACCGCCCCCGCCGCGGTCGAGGCGTTCGATCCCGCCCGGGACGCTGCCCATGATGTGGCCGAGGCGGCGGCCCAGGCCAAGGCGCAGGGCAAGCGGGTGCTGGTGGACGTGGGCGGGGAGTGGTGCGTGTGGTGCCATCGCTTCGACGCCCTGTTCACTGATGATGCGCGGCTGCGCACGCTGCGCGACCAGGGCTTCGTCACCGTGAAGGTGAACTGGAGCAAGGAGAACAAGAACGAGGCGCTGCTGGGCCAGTGGCCCAAGGTGGCGGGCTATCCCCACCTGTTCGTCCTGGATGGCGAGGGCAAGGTGCTGCACTCCCAGGATACCGGCCTGCTGGAACAGGGCAAAGGCTACGATACCGGCAAGGTGGCGGCCTTCCTGACGCAATGGGGCACCAAGGCGCCAGGCTCCCACGTCTGACCGCCTTGCCATGAAAAAAGGGCGCCAGCCTGATCGAGGCGGCGCCCTTTTTCCTGGGTGCGGTCAAACGGGCTGCCGTCAGCCCGCCGCCTACTTCTTCAAATAATCCTTGATCAGCCGTTCGGCGATCTGCACGGCGTTCAGCGCGGCGCCCTTGCGCAGGTTGTCGGAGACGACCCACAGGTTCAGGCCGTTTTCCACAGTGAAGTCCTCGCGCAGGCGGCTGACGAACACCAGGTCGTCGCCGGCGGCCTCGACGGGGGTGACATAGCCTTCGTCGGCCTGGTGGTCGATCAGCGACACGCCCTTGGCCCGGCGCAGGGCGGCACGGGCCTCGTCGGCGCTGATGGGGTTCTCGAACTCCACGTTGATCGCCTCGGAATGGGCAATGAACACCGGCACGCGCACGCAGGTGGCCGTCACCTTGATGGACGGGTCCAGGATCTTCTTGGTCTCCACCGTCATCTTCCACTCTTCCTTGGTGGTGCCGTCTTCCATGAAGACGTCGATGTGGGGGATGACGTTGAAGGCGATCTGCTTGGTGAACTGCTTCTTCTCGACAGGGTCGTTCACATAGATGGCGCGGGTCTGGGTGAACAGCTCATCCATCGCTTCCTTGCCGGCACCCGACACGGACTGGTAGGTCGACACCACCACGCGGCGGATGCGGGCCAGGTCGTGCAGGGGCTTCAGCGCCACCACCATCTGGATGGTGGAGCAGTTGGGGTTGGCGATGATCCCCTTCTTTTTATAGCCGGCGATAGCCTCGGGGTTCACCTCCGGCACCACCAGGGGCACGTCCGGATCCATGCGGAAGTGGCTGGTGTTGTCGATGACCACGGCGCCGGCCGCAGCGGCCTTGGGCGCGAACTGGGCGGAAACCTTGGCGCCGGCCGAGGACAGCACGATGTCGGTGCCGGCGAAGTCGAACTTGGCCAAGTCCTGGACGCGCAGGTCATCGTCGCCGAAGCTGATCTCCGACCCGATGGACCGCTCGGACGCCAGGGCCACCACCTCGCTCACCGGGAATTCCCGTTCCGCCAGGATCTGCAGCATCTCGCGCCCGACATTGCCCGTGGCGCCCACGACGGCGACTTTATAGCCCATGGTCATGCTCCTCATATCTCTGGCGGGGACCAGGGGCGGGGCCGCTTGCGGGGGCGGGGGCCGCTCTGGTCTAATCCGGCGGAGACTTAAGGCCGGCCGGCGGGCTTTGCAAGCGCGCAGGCGTCAGTGCCGCCCTGCGAACGGGCGGGCGGCGTCCAGACTGGGAGGGAAGACCATGACGGTACACGAACCGCGCATCGCCACCTATGACGCGTTCTGGCCCTTCTACCTGGGCGAACACGCCCTGCCGGCCACGCGGGCCTGGCACTTCTTGGGCACCGGCCTGGTGCTGCTGGCGCTGGCCGCCGGCCTGGTCACGGGGGATTGGCGCTACTTCGCCGCCGCCCCGGTGTGCGGCTACCTCTTCGCGTGGATCAGCCACTTCTTCGTGGAACACAACCGGCCCGCCACCTTCACCTATCCGCTATGGTCGCTGATCAGCGACTTCCGCATGTTCTTCCTGTTCGTGGCCGGCCGCCTGGGTGCCGAGCTGCGCCGCCACGGCGTCAGCCGCTGAAGGCTCGTTACCGTTCCAGGCCTGCCACCAAAGGATAAGCCGCCTTGGCTCAGATCGTCGACACCATCGCCCAAGCCATCAAGCGCGCGGACAAAACCTTCTTTAACGAAAATTATACCAAGCAGGCCCAAGCTGTAGTCGATGGCCTGCGCAAGGCGGGTTTTGAGATTGTTCCGGTTAAGCCCCCGGAAGTACTGGTGGAGTACGCCGTTGAAAACATTCCCTTCGGCCGACTGCGCCCGTCAGAGTTGATCCGTGCCCTGTACGGTACAATGGTTGAGAATTGCCGTAAGTTTGTATCCTAGGAACGACGGTTTATTTCCCTGAATCCTGGATGAATCCGCTTCTAAAACAGGCAGGCCCAGTGCAACAATGTAGTCAGCGCCTCTGATTTCAGGGCGATGGAGGTAAGTCGGGTGGCTAGGCTGCATGCATCCTGAACGGCAGTACCAGGACGGGTTTGAATTTCGGCGGGTGACCCCGGCTGAGGTCATTGAGGCGGCCCGCAAGCATGAACGGCTGATCGAGGGGCGCATCGGTGGCGCCCGTTTCGCCTTCATCCTGCACGACCTGCGGGGCGCTGTCCTGTCCACCCTGAACCTGACCGACGCGGACCTGACGGGCAGCCGCCTGGACCAGGCCCAGCTGGTGGGCACGCGGCTGCGCAACGCGTCCCTTTTCGCCTGTGATTTCCGCCTGGCCTGCCTGCGTCAGGCGGACCTGTCGAAATCCGACCTACGCGGCGTCAGCATGCGCGGCGCCGACCTGACCAAGGCCCGCATGCGGGAGGCGGACGTGCGCGAGGCGGTGCTGGCCGTCTACCGCGGCGGAAAGCCCCTGCCGGAAACCTTCGACGGCCGCATCCCTGACCTGACCTCCGCCATCGCCATCGGCGCCGACATGGGCGAAAGCCGCATGAATGGCGCCTGGACCCTGAACGCCGACTTCACCGACGCCAACCTGGCGGGGGTGGATTTCCGGGGCGCCGACCTGCGCGGCGCCGTGTTCAAGGGGGCCAACATGCAGGGCGCCAACCTGTCGGAGACCAGGCTGCACGGCACCTCCTTCGCAGGGGCGCTCTTGACCGACGCCATCTTCACCGACGCCATCCTCGAAGACGCCAACTTCCGGGGCGCCATCATGGAATCCAGCCTGATCGGTCGGCTGCGCGGCAAGGGTGCCGTCCTACCGGGTGAAGGCGGGGAAAGCGCCCGGCCCGTGATGGAGGTGGTCGAGGACCATGCCGTCTGGGTGGCCGCGGCCGGCCGCTCCGGCGCCCGCGGCGACCTGTCGGGCCGCGACCTGAGTGGGCTCACCCTCTCGGGCCGCAACCTGACGGCGGCCAAGATGGCCTATGCCGTGGCCCGCCGCCTGGTGCTGACGGGGTCATCCCTGGTCATGGCCGACCTGGAATGCGTGGACCTGCAAGACGCGGTGCTGGTGGGCGTGGACGCCCGGGGGGCCAATTTCGAGCGCGCCCACCTGAACGGCGCCGATCTGCAGAACGCCAACCTGGGCCTGCTGGAAAGTGCCGAGCAGCCGGACCGCAAATGGCCGGCCCGCCTGACCCGCGCCCGCCTGCGCAACGCCAGCCTGCGGGGGGCGAACCTGCGGGGCGCCGTGTTGCGGGAGGCGGACCTGACCGGCGCCGACCTGCGCGACGCCCAGGTGGACGGCATCATCCTGGACGGCGCGAACACCGCGCAGGTGAGGTCACGGTAACCTCTCCAGCTGCCGGGCGCCGTGATATTATGGCCCCCACTTTGGTAAGCAAGGGCCCGGCGGACGGAACGGAAGCTGACGTGAAAAAGGCCCGGGCATCGCTGCGCCGGGCCTTTTTGGCTTCAGACGGGTTTAGCCTACCAGCTTGTCCAGCTCACGCAGGATGCTGTCGCCCATCACGCTGGTGGAGCAGCGGGCCATCCCCGGGGACATGATGTCGGCGGTGCGCATGCCGCCCTTCAGGACGTTCTGCACCGCCCGGTCCAGCAGGTCGGCTTCCTCACTCCGGTCGAAGGAGTAGCGCAGCGCCATGCCGAAGCTCAGCAGCGAGGCGATGGGGTTGGCGATGTCGCGGCCGGCGATGTCGGGGGCGGAGCCGTGCACCGGCTCGTACAGCGCCTTGCGGCGGCCGTTGGCGTCAGCGGCGCCCAATGAGGCCGAGGGCAGCATGCCGATGGAGCCGGTCAGCATGGCGGCCTCGTCCGACAGGATGTCGCCGAACAGGTTATCGGTGACGATGACGTCGAACTGCTTGGGGTTGCGCACCAGCTGCATGGCGGCGGCGTCGGCCAGCATGTGGCTCAGTTCCACGTCCTTGTATTCCGCCGCGTGCAGGGCGGTGACGTCCTGGTTCCACAGCAGGCCGGACTCCATGACGTTGCGCTTCTCGCAGGAGCAGACCTTGTTGCCGCGCTTGCGCGCCAGCTCGAAGGCGACGCGGGCCACGCGCTGGATCTCCGGCGTGGTGTAGACCTGGGTGTTCACGCCCCGGCGGATGCCGTTGCCCAGGTCTTCGATGCCGCGGGGCTCACCGAAATAGACGCCGCCCGTCAGCTCGCGGACGATCATGATGTCCAGGCCGCGCACCACCTCGGGCTTCAGGGTCGAGGCGTCGACCAGGGCGTCGAACACCACGGCCGGGCGCAGGTTGGCGAACAGCTCCATCTCCTTGCGCAGGCGCAGCAGGCCGGCCTCGGGCCGCTTGTCGAAGCTGACGCCGTCCCACTTCGGGCCGCCCACGGCGCCCAACAGCACGGCGTCGGCGGCCAGCGCCTGGGCCATGGTCTCGTCGGACAGGGGCACGCCGTAGGCGTCGATGGCGCAGCCGCCGACCAGGCCTTCCGACACGGTAAATTCCAGGTCGCGGCGACGGCCCATCCAGTCGATGACGCGGCGGACCTGGCGCATGACTTCCGGCCCGATACCGTCGCCCGGCAGCATGAGAAGAGAGTAAGCGGCCATGGATGAACCCTTTTTGTCGGATGGTGCGGCGTCGCCGCGGCTGCCGGATACCCCGTTCGGGATTGGGCATGCGGCCGGCCGGGCGTGCGGCCTTTAGATATTGGTTAGCGAAAATACGGGCGGGCCGGCGTCCTGCCAACCCCTGTTTCGGCCGGGAACCGCGCCAAGGAGCCGGTCACCGGGCCGTCACAGGATGGTCACGGGGGGCGGCTGTTCAGCGCGCCCAGCGCCACGGCTGCCCGGTCTGCTGCTGGGCCTCGAACGCGTCGATGGCGCTGACCTGCTGCAGGGTCAGGCCGATGTCGTCCAGGCCGTTCAGCAGGCAGTGGCGGCGGAACGGCTCCACATCGAAGCCGACGCTCTCGCCATCCGGGGTGGTGATGGTCTGCTTCTCCAGATCCACGGTGAAGGTGGCGTTGGCGCCCTTGGCCGCCTCGTCCATCAGCCGGTCCACCACCTCTTGCGGCAGGGCGATGGGCAGGATGCCGTTCTTGAAGCAGTTGTTGAAGAAGATGTCGGCGAAGCTGGGGGCGATGACACAGCGGATGCCGTAGTCCAGCAGGGCCCAGGGCGCATGCTCACGAGAAGAGCCGCAGCCGAAGTTGTCGCCCGCCACCAGGATGCTGGCCTTGCGGTAGGCCGGCTGGTTCAGGATGAAGTCCGCCCGGTCGCTACCGTCCTCGTTGAAGCGGAGTGAGGAGAAAAGTCCGCTGCCCAGACCGGTGCGCTTGATGGTCTTCAGGTACCGCGCCGGGATGATCATGTCCGTGTCGATGTTCTGGATCGGCAGGGGGGCGGCGACGCCGGTCAGGATGGTGAACTTGTCCATGGGCTCTCGTCCGGTGACTACAATACGGGTGACGCTGTCCCTTTCTGCCACAAGGCGGACAAGGCCAACAACCACCCACGATGATGCGCCAACGCGCGACTGCCCCCACCGAAACGCAAGGGAAGTACGACTATGGGTCGTTTTGCGAACTTATATTGCGCCAGCGGGCCGGTGGGTTCCGGATGCCCCCGTGCCAGGTGAGGCGGCGCAGGGGTGCGTTGATGCCCCGCCGGTTGCTGGAAACGGGCCGTTTCGATATGAGGAACGGCCCCTTTTTCCCGCGCCCGGTGGCCCCTCGTATTCGAAGGTCCCCCATGACTGAAGGCCCCCATGACTGAAGGCCCATTGTCCATCTACCGCGCCCGGCGCGGCACCGGCACGCTGAAGGACGACCCTGCCCAGGAATTGGCGGCGGAGAAGCTGCAGAGTCTGTACCAGGCGTTGCGGGATTACCGCCCGGCGCAGGGCCAGTCCGGCTGGCGCGCCCGTTTCGGCCTGGCGCGGCGGCCGGATCCGGCGCCTCAGGGCCTGTACATCTACGGCGACGTGGGCCGGGGCAAGTCCATGCTGATGGATTTGTTCTTTGAGACGGCGCCGGTGCTGCGCCGCCGTCGCGTCCACTTCCACGCCTTCATGCAGGAGGTGCACCAATCCCTGCACAGCCTGCGGCAGCGTCCCGACCTGCGCCGGAACGGGGCGGACGAGTCGCTGCCGGAACTGGCGCGCACCATCGCCGACCAAGCCTGGCTGCTGTGCTTCGACGAATTCCATGTCACCGACATCGCCGACGCCATGATCCTGGGCCGGCTGTTCACCCACCTGTTCGAGCTGGGGGTGGTGGTGGTGGCGACCAGCAACTGGGCGCCCGACGACCTGTACAAGGACGGCCTGCAGCGCGACCTGTTCCTGCCCTTCATCGCGCTGCTGAAGGAAAAGCTGGACGTGCTGCACCTGGAAGGGGCGCGCGACTACCGCCTGGCCCGCATCCGTGGCCGCCAGGTCTATTTCGACCCGCTGGGCCCGGCCGCAACGGCGGCGCTGGAGAAGACCTTCGGGGAGCTGACGGACGCGCAGCCCACCGCCACCCACCTGATGGTGCAGGGGCGGAGGCTGCCGGTGTCGCGCCAGGCCAAGGGTGTCGCCTGGTTCACCTTCGATGAGCTGTGCCGCCAGCCCCTGGGCCCCGGCGATTACCTGACCATCGCCACGCACTATCACACCGTGCTGCTGGACGGCGTGCCCATGCTGGACCCGTCTTTGCGCAACGAGGCCAAGCGCCTGATGACCTTCATCGACGCCCTCTATGAGCACAAGGTGCACCTGATCATGGCGGCGGAGGCCGCCCCCGGGCAACTCTACCCCGAGGGCCAGCACGCCTTCGAATTCCAGCGCACCGTCAGCCGACTCATGGAAATGCAGTCAGAGGATTACCTGGCGGCTGGGCATCTCACTTAAGGGATTGGGCTTGGCTGGCCAGGCGTTTCAGTGCTGCGGCCACCGGCAGATAGAGTTTCATCGGATGGCTGATGAACGACTGAAAACCCAGGTGTTGGTAGAAGCGCACCGCCGCCTCATCCTTAGCGTCCACGACCAAGGCGAAGACGGCCGGATCTGCCCGGGCTACCCGGCCAATGGCATCGACGATCAAGGCCGAGCCTAGCCCCTGTCCCTTGAAGCGGTCATCGACAGCAAGACGACCGATGAGACCTGCCGGCAGGAGTGGGTAGCGCGGCAGTTTGACAGCGTCTTCCGCAGGTAGGTCGGTGATTGGCAGGCTGGTCGCCGCCAACGTGTAATATGCGGCGACGGTCCCCTCAGCAGAGAGGGCGATGAAGCAGTTACTGACGCGACGCCTGATGTCCTGCGTCACGATTTCCCGAAAATAGCGGTCGAGAGCCGGTACCCCGCAGGCGAAGGCTGCGCGCCCGTGTGCCGCCAAAGGCTCGATCCGGAAGCCCATCCGTCAAGTGCCCATCCGTCAAGTGCCCATCCGTCAAGTGGACGAGATGATGATCGACCGCTGACGGTCGATGGCCCGTTCCAGGGCAGGGGCCAAAGGGGGCAGGTTCAAGATGGCATTGGCCAAGGCTTGCTGATCTTCCAAGGCCAGGCGCAGCAGATGAGTATCCTCCAGCGTGCGCTGGGCGGCGCTGAGGGCTGAATCCACGACAAAATCGCTGAGGCTGCGGCCCTGAAGGTCAGCGGCCCGCTTGACGATTTGCAAGGCTTCCGGCGCGATCCGCGCTTCCAATCGTGCCGTCCGGCTTCGGGACATGGGTAATCTCCTCGGAATAAAGAAAATGTACGGTGATTCACCGGACATAGCAAGTTGATGCGCTTTCATGGACACAAGTCTGGAAGGGACGGTTCCCAAACCGGACATTTCTGAGGCCGACCTGTGTTAAGGTGCGTGCCAACCCCGAGATCCAGCCGGAGGCAGCTTGTGTCGCCGTCCAAGCCGTCCATCGACTATGAGACCGCCAAGACGGTGGCCGCCGGGGGCGACGTGGCGGCGCGGATCGAGTTGGCGAACAGCCCCGACACCCGGCCCGAACTGCTCTATTACCTGGCCGACGACGATGACGAGCGGGTGCGCGGCGCCGTCGTGACCAACGCCATGACGCCGGTGCGCGCCTTCGGCCGCCTGGCGCGCGACCCCAGCGACCGGGTACGCGCCCTGCTGGCGGACAAGCTGACCCGCCTGTTGCCCGACCTGTCGCGACCCGAGGTGGGGGCGGTGCGCGACGTCGCCTTCGCCGCGCTGGAACTGCTGGCCGCCGACCAGGTCATCCGCGTGCGCACGGCGCTGTCCAGCGCGCTGGCCGACGTGGAATGCGCCCCGCCCAAGTTGGCGGTGACCTTGGCCCGCGACGTGGCCAGCGACGTGGCGGGCCCGGTGCTGCGCTGGTGTATGGCTCTGTCGGATGAAGAGCTGCTGGACATCCTGTCCCGCCGGCCCGAGCCCTGGGTGGTGGAGGCGGTGGCCGGCCGGCGCACCGTGTCCCGGCCGGTGGGCGACGCCGTGGTGGCGATGGGCGACCACGGCTCCTGGGCCACCCTTGCCGGCAACCCCGGCGCCGACCTGTCGCCGAAGGCCCGCCGGCTGCTGGCGGAGCGGGGCCACATGCCCATTGGTGGCGTGCCCCCCGAAGAGGTACCTGATCCAAATGCGCCGTCCGGCATCCCTTCGGCCCCGCCCGCCGGCCCGGCGGAGGTGTCGCAGCGCCTGGCCAGCGCGGTGGAGGATGCCCTGCGCGACGGCCTGGCGGGGCAGGGGCTGGACAAGGCGGGGGTGGAGGCGGTGGTGGCCGCCGCCTCCCGCCGGCTGGATTGGGCGGCCGGCTACGGCACGCCGGAAGGCGCGGGGGACAAGGCGGCGCGCTTGGCGGCCTCCGGCGGCCTGAACGAGGATGTGGTGTGCGACGCCCTCAGCTGGGGCGACCGCGACTTCGCCCAGGAGGCGGTCGCGCTGATGGCGCGGGTGCCGGTGGACGCCGTGCGCCGCATCCTGGCGACGCAAAGCCCCAAGGCGGTGACGGCGCTGGCCTGGCGGGCGGGCTTTTCCATGCGCGGCGCCCGCACCCTGCAGGCCCGGGGCGCTGGAATCGCCCCGCGCAAGCTGCTGAACGCGCGGCTGGGGACGGACTACCCCATGACCGACGTCGAGATGCACTGGCACCTGGAGCTGTTCGATATCGTGCCGAAGTGATTGCCGCAGGCCGCCCGCCGCGACGGGGCCCGGCGGTGCACCGCAGCAAGCGGCGCCTGGGGTTGGCGATCGTGCGCCCGGCCCTTGGTTCTGAACCATACCTTTTGCAGGGAGCCTGCCATGGGCGACGCGCGCGCCTGATCGTGTACGGGGCGCCTTGCCCGGCAGGCGGATTCAGGCTAATCAGCCCGCCTGCGGGTTCCCTCGTTCCTCGGGCCCCGAAGGCCGGGCGCCCAGGCGCCTGGGACCCCCGCACGGCGAATTTCCGGGACCTCCGCCCGACGCCTTCAGCCTTGGGCGGCGCGGTCCCCTGTTTCGTTAGCGCCTTATTGTTGAACCCAAATTCGCAACCCAAAGTTCGAGGAACCCAACCATGGCACGCAAGAAGATCGCGCTGGTCGGCGCCGGCCAGATCGGCGGCACCCTGGCCCTGTTGGCCGGCCTGAAGGAGCTTGGCGACATCGTCCTGTTCGACATCCCTGATTTCGAGGGTGTCGCCAAGGGCAAGGCGCTGGACATCGCCGAAGCCGCCCCCGTGGAAGGGTTCGACAGCACCCTGACCGGTGCCTCCGACTATGCCGGCATCGCCGGCGCCGACGTGGTGATCGTCACCGCCGGCGTGCCGCGCAAGCCGGGCATGAGCCGCGACGACCTGGTGGGCATCAACGCCAAGGTGATCAAGAGCGTCGGCGCGGGCATCAAGGAGCATGCTCCGGACGCCTTCGTCATCGTCATCACCAACCCGCTGGACGCCATGGTCGGCCTGATGCAGCAGGTCACCGGCTTCGACCCCGCCAAGGTGGTCGGCATGGCCGGCGTGCTGGACAGCGCCCGCTTCCGCCACTTCCTGGCTGACGAGTTCAAGGTCTCGGTTGAGGACGTCACCGCCTTCGTGCTGGGCGGCCACGGCGACACCATGGTTCCCTCCGTCCGCTACTCCACCGTCGCCGGCATCCCGCTGCCCGACCTGGTGAAGATGGGCTGGACCACGCAGGAGAAGCTGGACCAGATCGTGCAGCGCACCCGTGACGGTGGTGCGGAGATCGTCGGCCTGCTGAAGACCGGCTCCGCCTTCTACGCCCCGGCCGCCTCCGCCATCGCCATGGCCGAGAGCTTCCTGAAGGACAAGAAGCGCGTGCTGCCCTGCGCCGCCAAGCTGACCGGCCAGTACGGCGTGGACGGCCTGTACATCGGCGTGCCGGTGATCATCGGCGCCGGCGGCGTCGAGAAGATCATCGAGATCGAGCTGAACGCCGAGGAAAAGGCCAACTTCGAGAAGTCCGTTGCCGCCGTGCAGCAGCTGGTCGAAGTCACCGCCAAGGTCGCCGGCTGATCGTTCGGGTTCCGGTATGACGTTGTGGATGGCCCCGCCCGCTTCGCGCCGGCGGGGCCATTTGCCAAACAGATACCGGAATAGCGTCCGTAGCCACCCTTCCGTCACTTTACGCGGTTGATCGCCCCGGCATTGCTCTCTACAGTGCCCGCGGCGCGGGGTTGGCCCCGCGATCGGCCGCAAACTTTGCGAGGCCGTTTCCCAACCGGAAGCGGGCGATCCCCGAATGAATATTCATGAATACCAGGCCAAGGGCCTGCTGAAGAAATACGGCGTCGCGGTTCCCCGCGGCGGCGTTGCCTATACCCCCGAAGAGGCCAAGACCGTGGCCACGGACCTGGGCGGCCCGGTGTGGGTCGTGAAGTCCCAGATCCACGCCGGCGGCCGTGGCGCTGGGCGGTTCAAGGAGAACCCCGAGGGCAAGGGCGGCGTCCGCGTCGTGAAGTCGATCGACGACGTCGTGTCCAACGCCAAGGAAATGCTGGGCCACACGCTGGTGACCAAGCAGACCGGTCCGGAAGGCAAGGAGGTCAAGCGCCTCTATGTCGAGGAAGGCTGCGACATCAAGCGCGAGCTGTACCTGTCCCTGCTGCTGGACCGCGCCACCTCCCGCGTCACCGTGATCGCCTCGACCGAGGGCGGCATGGAAATCGAGGAAGTGGCCCACAGCCACCCCGAGAAGATCGTCAAGATCGCCATCGACCCGGTCGGCGGCCTGCAGGGCTACCACGCCCGCCAGATCGCCTTCGGCCTGAAGCTGGAAGGCAAGCAGGTCGGCGCCGCCGTGAAGTTCCTGTCCGCCATGTACAAGGCGTTCGTGGAACTGGACGCCTCGCAGGTCGAGATCAACCCGCTGGTCGTGACCGGCGCCGGTGACATCATCGCCCTCGACGCCAAGATGAACTTCGACGACAACGCCCTCTACCGTCACAAGGACATCGAAGAGCTCCGTGACGAGAGCGAGGAAGAGGCGTCGGAGACCGAGGCCACGAAGCACGGCCTGAACTATGTGAAGCTGGATGGCAACATCGGCTGCATGGTCAACGGTGCCGGCCTGGCCATGGCCACCATGGACATCATCAAGTTGTACGGCGGCGAGCCGGCCAACTTCCTGGACGTGGGCGGCGGCGCCACCCGTGAGCGCGTGACCACCGCGTTCAAGCTCATCCTGTCCGACCCGAATGTCGAAGGCATTCTGGTCAACATCTTCGGCGGCATCATGCGCTGCGACGTCATCGCCGAGGGCGTGGTGGCGGCGGCCCGTGAGGTCAGCCTGCACGTTCCGCTGGTCGTCCGCCTGGAAGGCACCAACGTCGAGCTGGGCAAGAAGATCCTGGCCGAGTCCGGCCTGCCGATCCTGTCCGCCGACAACCTGGCCGACGCCGCTGAAAAGATCGTCAAGGCCGTGAAGGAGGCCGCGTAATCATGGCCGTGTTGGTTGACAAGAACACCAAGGTGATCTGCCAGGGCTTCACCGGCGCGCAGGGCACCTTCCACTCCGAACAGGCCATCGCCTACGGCACCAAGATGGTCGGCGGCGTGACCCCCGGCAAGGGCGGCACCACCCACCTCGACCTGCCGGTGTTCGACACCGTGGCCGAGGCCGTGCACACCACCGGGGCCAACGCCTCGGTGATCTACGTGCCGCCGCCCTTCGCCGCCGACGCCATCCTGGAAGCCATCGACGCGCAGATCCCGCTGGTGGTCTGCATCACCGAAGGTATCCCGGTGCTGGACATGGTGACGGTGAAGCGCGCCCTGGCCGGGTCCAAGACCCGCCTGATCGGCCCGAACTGCCCCGGCGTCATCACCCCGGACGAGTGCAAGATCGGCATCATGCCCGGCCACATCCACAAGCGTGGCAAGATCGGCATCGTCAGCCGCTCCGGCACCCTGACCTATGAGGCCGTGGCGCAGACCACCGCGGCCGGCCTGGGCCAGACCACCTGCATCGGCATCGGCGGCGACCCGGTCAACGGCACCAACTTCGTGGACAGCCTGCAGCTGTTCCTCGATGACCCGGAGACCGAGGGCATCATCATGATCGGTGAGATCGGCGGTTCGGCGGAAGTCGACGGCGCCGAGTTCATCCGCGACAGCAAGACGAAGAAGCCTGTCGTCGGCTTCATCGCCGGCCGCACGGCCCCCCCGGGCCGCCGCATGGGCCATGCTGGCGCCGTGATCTCCGGCGGCAACGACACGGCCGACTTCAAGGTCGAGGCCCTGCGCGCCGCCGGCATCCATGTCGCCGACAGCCCCGCCAGCCTGGGTTCCACCATGCTGAAGGCGCTGAAGGGCTGATACCGGCCTTTCGGTTGAAATGACGATCGGCTCGGGGGCACCGGGCCGGTCCGAGGAGGAACGGCGGCACCCGCCCCAGCACATGTCTGGTACCCGGGGCCGCCGTTTTTCCATGGCTGGCATGAGGCATCGCATCCCTTGCGTCGCTTGACCTGGTGGGATGCTGGTGCCACCTCATTGTTAGCGTGCACATTTACAATTTTGATGGGCACGCGCCCGCGCCGTGATGATCACCTCGTCCAGCGTTGCGCAACAAAAAGGCCGAGTTCTCTCCGGGCTTGATGGTTTTGTTGCGGAAACTGGGCGTTTCTTATGCGTGGTAGGCGTTTTCGTGGCAACGGCCCCACCGCCGTCGCATATTGAAGGCGCAGGTATCATGGCGTAAAAGAACGCGAATTTCGGTCCCATCGGGACGCCTGCCACGTAGACGCGGGCGCCCTATCCCTCCCAGATCAAGCGCAGAGCGCCATGGTAACCGATCAAAGCTCCCTGTTTTTCGCCGGCAACGCGACCTTCGTCGCCGAGCTTTACGCCCGCTACCTGCAGGATCCGGCCTCCGTCGATCCTTCGTGGAGCAGCTTCTTCGCCGGGCTGGATGATGATGCCCGCGTCGTGCTGGGCGAAATCAAGGGGGCGAGCTGGGCGCCCAACAAGGCTGCCGTCATCGGCGTGCCCGATCCCGATGCCAAGCCGGCCGCCCCGGCCAAGGGTGCGAAGGGTGCCAATGGCGCCGCCGCCCCGGCCGCCAATGGCGCCGTGGCCAGTAACGCCATTGGGGGTGGCATCACGCCCGAGCAGCTGCGCCAGGCGCAGCTGGACAGCATCCGCGCCCTGATGCTCATCCGCGCCTACCGCGTCCGTGGCCACCTGATGGCCAAGCTGGACCCGCTGGGTCTGGAGAAGCGCAGCGAGCATCCGGAGCTGGACCCCAAGACCTACGGCTTCACCGACGCCGACCTGGACCGCCCGATCTTCATCAACAACGTGCTGGGGATGGAGACCGCCACCCTGCGCCAGATCGTGGACGCGGTGCAGCGTACCTACTGCGGCCACATCGGCGTGGAGTTCATGCACATCCAGGATCCCGAGCAGAAGGCCTGGATCCAGGAGCGTATCGAGGGCATCCGCAACCAGACCGACTTCACGGTCCAGGGCAAGAAGGCCATCTTGCAGCGCCTGACGGCCGCCGAGGGCTTCGAGCGCTTCCTGCAGCTGAAGTACACCGGCACCAAGCGCTTTGGCCTGGAGGGTGGCGAGGTCTGGGTCCCGGCCATCGAGCAGATCCTGAAGCGCGGCGGTCAGCTGGGCCTGAAGGAACTGGTCATTGGCATGGCGCACCGCGGCCGCCTGAACGTCCTGGCCAACGTGATGAACAAGCCGTACAAGGCCATCTTTTCCGAGTTCCAGGGCAACGCCGCCAATCCCGAGGACGTGCAGGGCTCGGGCGACGTGAAGTACCACCTGGGCACCTCGGCCGACCGCGAGTTCGACGGCAACACCATCCATCTGTCGCTGACGGCCAACCCGTCGCACCTGGAAGTGGTGAACCCGGTCGTGTGCGGCAAGGTTCGCGCCAAGCAGGTTCAGCGCTCCACCATGCCGCCGACGGATGAGGCGCGCGCCGAGGTCATCGGCCTGCTGCTGCACGGCGACGCCGCCTTCGCCGGCCAGGGCCTGGTGCCCGAGACGCTGCTGCTGTCCGAGCTGAAGGGCTACCGCACCGGCGGCATCATCCACATCATCACCAACAACCAGATCGGCTTCACCACCGCGCCGCAGTACGCCCGTTCCGGCCCGTACCCGACGGAAGTGGCCAAGGCCATCCAGGCGCCGATCTTCCACGTCAACGGCGACGATCCCGAGGCCGTGATCCACGTGACGCGCATCGCCGTGGAGTTCCGTCAGAAGTTCCTGAAGGACGTGGTGCTGGACATCGTCTGCTATCGCCGCCAGGGCCACAACGAAGGCGACGAGCCGGCGTTCACCCAGCCGCTGATGTACAAGGCGATCCGCAACCATCCCACCACCCGCGAACTGTACGCCAAGCAGCTGATCGCCGAGGGCGTGATCACCGCCGAGGAAGCCGACGGCTTCGTCAAGGACTTCCATAAGGCCATGGAAGCGGAGTTCGAGGCGTCGACCACCTACAAGCCGAACAAGGCCGACTGGCTGGAGGGCAAGTGGCAGGGCCTGAGCGCCGCCAAGAACGACGACCGCAAGGGCAAGACCGCCGCCCCCATGGATCTGCTGCAGGAAGTGGGCAAAGCCATCTCCGCCGTGCCGGAAGGCGTGGACGTGAACGCCAAGGTGGTGCGCCAGCTCAAGGCCAAGCAGGAGATGTTCGCCTCCGGCAAGGACCTGGACTGGGCCACGGCCGAGGCGCTGGCCTTCGGCACCCTGCTGGTCGAGGGCGTGCCCGTGCGCCTGTCCGGCCAGGACGTGGGCCGCGGCACCTTCTCGCAGCGCCACTGCGTGCTGGTCGACCAGACCACCGAGGCCAAGTACGTGCCCCTGGACCACATCCGTGCCCCGGACCACAAAGAGGGCCAGGCCCGCTTCGAGGTGCACGACAGCCCGCTGTCCGAGGCGGCCGTCCTGGGCTTCGAATACGGTTTCACCCTGGCCGAGCCGCACGCCCTGGTCCTGTGGGAGGCTCAGTTCGGTGACTTCATCAATGGCGCCCAGGCCATCATCGACCAGTTCATCAGCTCGGGCGAAAGCAAGTGGCTGCGCATGTCCGGCCTGACCATGCTGCTGCCGCACGGCTATGAGGGCCAGGGTCCGGAGCATAGTTCCGCCCGCCTGGAGCGCTTCCTGCAGCTGTCCGGCGAGGACAACTGGCAGATCGTGAACTGCACCACCCCGGCCAACTACTTCCATGTGCTGCGCCGCCAGGTGAACCGCGAGTTCCGCAAGCCGCTGGTGGTCTTCAGCCCCAAGTCGCTGTTGCGTCACAAGCTGTGCGTCAGCGACCTGGCCATGTTCACCGGCAACGAGTCGTTCCACCGCGTCCTGTATGAGACCGGCGTGGATCTGGTCGAGCCGGAGAAGATCCGCCGCGTCGTCCTCTGCTCGGGCAAGGTCTACTACGACCTGTTCCAGGAGCGTGAGAACCGGGGCGTGAAGGACGTGGCCTTCCTACGCCTGGAGCAGCTGTATCCCTTCCCGGGCGATGCCCTGAAGGTGGAGCTGGCCAAGTATCCCAACGCCGAGGTGGTGTGGTGCCAGGAAGAGCCGGCCAACATGGGCGCCTGGAGCTTCGTCGACCGCCGCATCGAGGGCGTGCTGAAGGAACTGAACCACAAGGCCGGCCGTCCGTCCTACGTGGGCCGCCCCGAAGCCGCCTCGCCGGCCGCCGGCCAGCTGAAGCGCCACAACCAGGAACTGGCCAAGTTCCTGGACGAGGCGCTGACCATCGCTTGATCCGATGACGTTCCGGGGCCCGTTGCGGCCCCGGAATGATTTTATTCTGAAACCCTTTGTTAGAAACGAACCAAGGTCCCAAAAACATGGCGACGGAAATCCTGGTGCCCACCCTCGGCGAGTCCGTGTCGGAAGCGACGGTCGCGCGGTGGCTGAAGAAGGTTGGCGACAGCGTCAAGGCGGATGAAACGCTGGTGGAGCTGGAGACCGACAAGGTCACCTTGGAAGTCAACGCCCCGGCCGCCGGCACGCTGGGCGAAATCCGCGCCGCCGAGGGCGCCAACGTGGGCGTGAGCGCCGTCCTGGGCGTGATCACCGAGGGTGGCGCCGCCGCTGCGGCCGCCCCTGCCGCCGCTGCTCCGGCCCCGGCCAAGACCGCCGCCCCGGCCCCCGCCGCCGCTGCGCCGGCCGCCAACGGTTCCGCCGGCGTGATGCCCGCCGCCGCCAAGATCGCCGCCGACGCCGGCGTCAACCCGGCCGCCATCGCCGGCACCGGCAAGGACGGCCGCGTCACCAAGGGTGACGTGATCGACCACCTGGCCGCGCCGAAGGCCGCCCCGGCCCCCGTCGCCGCCCCGGCCCCGATCGCCAAGGCCCCGGCCGGCCCGCGCGCCCGCGCCGATCGTGAGGAGCGGGTGCGCATGACCCGCCTGCGGCAGACCATCGCCGCCCGCCTGAAGGACGCCCAGAACACCGCGGCCATGCTGACCACCTACAACGAGGTGGACATGACCAACGTGATGAAGCTGCGCAACGAGCTGAAGGACCAGTTCGAGAAGAAGCACGGCGTGAAGCTGGGCTTCATGTCCTTCTTCGTGAAGGCCTGCCTGGTCGCTCTGAAGGAGATCCCGGCCGTCAACGCCGAGATCGAGGGCACCGACCTGATCTACAAGAACTACTACGACATCGGCGTCGCCGTCGGCACGCCGTCCGGTCTGGTGGTTCCGGTGGTGCGCGACGCCGACCAGATGGGCTTCGCCAAGATCGAGCAGTCGATCAACGAGCTGGGCAAGAAGGCCCGCGACGGCAAGCTGTCCATGGAGGACATGACCGGCGGCACCTTCACCATCTCCAACGGTGGCGTGTACGGCTCGCTGATGAGCTCGCCCATCCTGAACGCCCCGCAGTCGGGCATCCTGGGCATGCACAAGATCCAGGAGCGTCCCATGGTCGTCGGCGGCCAGATCGTCATCCGCCCGATGATGTACCTGGCCCTGTCCTACGATCACCGCATCATCGACGGCCGCGAGGCCGTGACCTTCCTGGTGCGCGTCAAGGAATGCATCGAAAACCCGGAACGCATCCTGCTGGATGTCTGATCCGACGGACGGGGGGCCCCACGGCCCCCCGTTTGCTGACTGCCTGACCGCCTAATCCAACAATCAGCGCCAAAGCCTCCAGCGCCATACTTTACGGAGCGCAGCGACTAGGACGCGACCGCGTCCGCCGCAGCGAGCACCGCAGGGCGCAGCGAGGATAAGCCAAGGGCCGGATGGCCCGCCGGCGTTTGAGGCCAACTGAGACCTCCGCCCGGCGCCTGAGGGAACAGAAAACATGACCACCGAAACCCAATTCGATCTCGTCGTCATCGGCAGCGGCCCCGGCGGTTACGTCGCGGCCATCCGCGCGGCCCAGCTGGGCATGAAGGTCGCCTGCGTCGAGATGCGCAAGACCCTGGGCGGCACCTGCCTGAACGTGGGCTGCATCCCCTCCAAGGCCCTGCTGGTCGCCAGCGAGAAGTTCGAGGAAGCGTCCCACTCCCTGGGCAACTTCGGCGTGAAGGTCTCGGGCGTCGAGCTCGACCTGTCCACGATGATGAAGCACAAGGAAAAGACGGTCGAATCCAACGTCACCGGCGTGGAATTCCTGTTCAAGAAGAACAAGATCACCCGCTTTACCGGCAAGGGCAGCATCGCCGCCCCGGGCCAGGTGACGGTGACCAAGGAGGACGGCTCCACCGAGACCGTCACCGCCAAGAACATCCTGATCGCCACCGGCTCCGACGTCATGCCCCTGCCGGGCGTGACCATCGACGAGAAGCGCATCGTCTCCTCCACCGGCGCCCTGGACCTGACCGAGGTGCCGAAGCGCCTGGTGGTCATCGGCGGTGGCGTCATCGGGCTGGAGCTGGGCTCCGTCTGGCAGCGCCTGGGCGCGCAGGTCACGGTGGTGGAGTTCCTGGACCGCATCCTGCCCGGCATGGACGGTGAGGTCTCCAAGCAGTCCCAGCGCATCCTGGGCAAGCAGGGCCTGACCTTCAAGCTGTCGACCAAGGTCACCTCGGCCGTGGCCGCCGACACCGGCGTCACCCTGACGGTGGAGCCCGCGGCCGGCGGCACGGCCGAGACCATCGAGGCCGACGTGGTGCTGGTGGCCATCGGCCGCCGCCCCTACACTGAGGGCCTGGGCCTGGACAAGGTCGGCGTCGAGCTGGATGAGCGCAAGCGCGTCAAGACCGACCACCACTTCCGCACCAACGTGCCCGGCATCTGGGCCATCGGCGACGTGATCGCCGGCGCCATGCTGGCCCACAAGGCCGAGGAAGAGGGCGTGGTCTGCGCCGAGGTGATGGCGGGCCAGTCCGGCCACATCAACTACGACGCCATCCCGGGCGTGGTCTACACCTGGCCGGAAATCGCCGCCGTCGGCAAGACGGAGGAGCAGCTGAAGGCCGAGGGCGTGGCCTACAAGGTCGGCAAGTTCCCCTTCACCGCCAACGGCCGCGCCCGCTCCATGCAGGCCACCGAGGGCTTCGTGAAGCTGCTGGCCGACGCCCACTCCGACAAGCTGCTGGGCGCGCACATCATCGGCGCCTCGGCCGGCGAGATGATCGAGGAGCTGGCCCTGGCCCTGGAATTCGGCGCCTCGTCCGAAGACATCGCCCGCACCAGCCACGCCCACCCCACGCTGACCGAGGCCATCAAGGAAGCGGCCCTGGGCGTGCTGGGCCGCACCATCCACATGTAAGCTTTCCCGTCCGGGAATGCGGAAGCGGCGCCGGGTCTCCCCCGGCGCCGTTTTGCATTCAGGGCCTCTTAGTTCACGACCAGGGCCCCTTGGGGCCGTCATGATCCTGGCGCCTGGGCGGTGGGGGCGGGATGGGTGGCCCTTGATCCCGCGCCGGTGGCGGCTTCGGCCCCCAATAGCGGCGCAGGCGCGGCGCGCCCAACATCATGATCAGCACCGCCACCAGATAGATGAAGTTCTGGCTGCGGATGCCATTCCACAGATGGTCCAGCAGGCCGCCCTTCACCAGGGCGTCGCCGGCGACCAGGCCGCTGAGGCCCAGGGTGACGGACTGGTCGGCCACGGGCACGTAGTCGCGATAGCCGTTGCCGGGGGTGAAGCGCAGCATGGACAGCAGCGCCGGCATCTGGCCCTCGATGGCCGGCAGGTCGCTCATGCGGGCGGCGATGTCCAGGCCCAGCACGCCGCGCCGGCCCAGCAGGCGGGCGTGATAGTCCAGCCCGTCAACGGCCCCGCCGTCGGCTTGGCGCCGCGTGGCCCAGATCAGCGTGTGGCTGGCGCTGTCGTAGGCGGGGGGCTGGGCCCAGCCCGTCAGGCGCGGTCCGCCACTGTCGGCGGATTTCAACGCCGACAGCAGGGCGTCGGCGTCCAGCCGGCCGGCATCCAGGTCGCTGACGTGGCCGCTGCCGTCATAGCTCAGGGCCACCAGCCAGGCGGGATCGGGGGCTGATCCTACGGGCACGAGCAGGCCCAGCCCGGCACCGCCGGCCAGGGGGCGTCCCTGCCAGTGCCGGCTGAGGAAGTCCTGAGTGTCGGCACCGGCCACGTATTGGAAGGCGGGGCTGGGGGTCAGGGTGACGGCCTTGTCCGCCAGCGAGATCGGGGTCTCATCCGTGGCGGCGGCCGGCGGGGTGACGCCTAGAAGCGCGGCGCACAGCAGCGGGGCCAGCAGTCTCATCAGCCGCATGGGGCCATTCCTCAAGAGCGGTTGCCGCGTCGGGCCCGGGGGTGCGCCGTCTCATAGACCGACAGCAGCTGCTCGGCATCCACGTCGGTGTAGCGCTGGGTGGTGGACAGGCTGGCATGGCCCAGCAGGTCCTGGATGGCGCGCAAATCGGCGCCCCCGCCCAGCAGATGGGTGGCGAAGCTGTGGCGCAGGGCGTGCGGCGTGGCGGTGTCGGGCAGGCCCAGCAGCTGCCGCAGGGTCTGCATGGCCAGGCGCGCCACCCGGTCGTTCAGACGGTCCCCGCGCACGCCCACGAAGAGCGGCCCGCTAGCGGGCAGGGGGTGGGGGCAGGCCTCGATATAGGCGGCCAGCGCCTGGCGCACGGCCGGCAGGACGGGCACGTCGCGCTGCTTCGATCCCTTGCCGGTGACCCGCAGGGTGTCGCTGTCCAGCGGCGCCTCCCCCCGCGTCAGGCGCAGGGCCTCGTCCATGCGCAGGCCGCAGCCGTACAGCAGGGTGAACAGGGCGCGGTCGCGCAGGCCCGCCCAGGGCGATTCGGGGATGTCGGACGATTCCTCCAGCAGAGTGCCGGCGTCATCCACCGTCAGGGGGCGGGGGATGGGGCGCTTCACCTTGGGCGCGTTCAGCAGGCCGATGGCGGGGTTGTGCAGCCGGCCCGACCGGTCCAGCCAGCGGAACAGGTTGCGCACGCCCGAAACGGCGCGGGCCCGGCTGGCGGCGATGGCGCCCTCACCCGCGCGGGCCGCCAGCCAGGCGCGGAAGTCGCCCAGCTTTGCCCCGCCCAGGTCGTTCAGGCTGGGCGCCCGGCCCAGATGCTCCGTCAGAAAGGACAGGAAGGCGGCGACGTCGCCCTGGTAGGCGCGCAGCGTATGGGGCGAGGCCGTCTTCTCCGACGTCAGCCAGCGCCGCCACTCCTCCAGCGCCGCCGCCACATCCGGCGCGCAGGAATATCCCAGGGCGGGGGACTTGGTCATGATGATCTCTCTAGCGCACCTTATATAGGCCCCGACGGGGGCCGCCGGAGCTTTCCGGGGAGCATCAGCGCACTGGAAAGCGAGGACAAGCCAAGGGGCGGATGCCCCGCCGGCGCTTGAGGCAACTCAAAGAGTCAACCAGTTCCGGATACACCGTTCCACCACCCGGGCCAGGAAGCTCAGCAGTTCGGTACCCTGGCCAGGGTGGAACAGGTCGGCGTCGCGCGAGGCGAAGGCCAGCAGGCCCGCCGGCGCGTCGGGGGCGATCTGCAGGCGCACCAGCGCCTCCGATCGCACGATGGGCGCGGCGGGGCCGTAGATTTCGGCCATGCCCTGGATGTTGCCGCGCAGGATGATGTCGCGCTTGCCTATCCACTGGCTGATGGCGCCGGTCTCCACCAGCTGCAGGCCGCTGCGCTCGGCATGCAGGACCAGGCGGCTGTCCTCCGGCTGTTCCATCACCAGGCAGGCCAGGTCCAGGTCCAGAAGGACGGCCAGGTCGGTGGTGATGGTCTGGATCAGGTGCTCGAAGCTCTGCGCGTCCATCAGGTAGAGGGCCGCGGCGTGCACCCGGCTCTGGTTGTTGATGTTGGCGCGGGCGGTGGCGATCAGCTCTTCCTGCTGGGCCGTCAGGTCGGCCACTTCGCGCCGCAGCTTCAGCAGCATGAAGTGCTGCAGGTCGGCCACCCCGTTGCCCCGGTTCTCCGGCGGTGGGATCAGATGGTGGACCACGTCGGGATGCTGCTGCAGGAAATCCGGGGTCTCGCGCAGGTATGTCGCCACATCCTCCGCGGTCAGGGCATCGCCCAAGGCGCTGTGCGGTGTCTTGCCGCCCATATGCTGGTTCTTCCCTTCAGGCCGGCTCGCCCGGCGGTCCCATGGGTTCAAACGCAAACCGGCCCGCCCATCGCTGGGCGGACCGGTCAGGCATCCGCTGGAACGCGACAGGGATCAGCGGGTCGGCAGCGGCTGATCCAGAATAGTCTGCCCGGTCTTGGCCCAGTCCGCAACGAACTGCGCCAGGCCCTTATCGGTCAGCACATGGTTGAACAGCTGGCGGATGACCGAGGGCGGCATGGTGGCCACGTGGGCGCCCATCTTGGCCGACTGGGTGACGTGGATGGGGTTGCGGATGGAGGCGACCAGGACCTCGGTGGTGAAGTCCGGGTAGTTGTCATAGATGGTGACGATCTCTTCGATCAGGCTCAGGCCGTCCTGGCCCATGTCGTCCAGGCGGCCGACGAAGGGCGAGACGAAGGTGGCGCCGGCCTTGGCGGCCAGGATGGCCTGTGCGGCGGAGAAGCACAGGGTCACGTTGACCATGGTGCCTTCCTGCGACAGGTGGTGGCAGACCTTCAGGCCCGCCGGGGTCAGGGGCACCTTCACCGCCACGTTGGGGGCGATCTTGGCCAGGTGCTTGCCTTCCTTCAGCATGGTCTCGAAATCGGTCGAGGCGACTTCGGCGCTGACGGGGCCCTTCACCACGTCGCAGATCTCGGCGATCAGGTCGATGAAGCTGCTGTGACCGGACTTGGCGACCAGCGACGGGTTGGTGGTGACGCCGTCCAGCAGGCCGGTGGAGGCCAGCTCGCGAATGTCGTTGATGTCGGCGGTATCGACGAAGAACTTCATGGGGGAATGCCCTCAGGATCTGGATCAGGACCGGGGCCCGCCCCCGGGTTGGCCGGCACTCTAGCGGAGGCCGCACCCCGGTGCACGGGCTGAAATGGCGGGCGGGAGGATGGGGGGCATGCGCGCCTGGTGGCGGCCATCACTATAGGGGACCACCGGCATGAAACCCTGTCTCATGCCGGTGTAGGACGCGACCGCGTCCGCCGCAGGTTTCTGGGGAGCGTAGCGGACTGGAAACCGAGCGACTGTCTTTGCGGTCAAGCGGTTTTGGGGTCCCATGGCTTTGATCCCGGATGATGGCATTGAGGATGGTGAGCAGCTTTCTGGCGACGGCGATGATGGCCACCATTCTGGGCTTGCCGGCGGCCAGCAGCGTG
>NZ_VITO01000034.1:0-59192 GCF_007828025.1 Nitrospirillum bahiense | reverse complement strand
CGTCGCCAGAAAGCTGCTCACCATCCTCAATGCCATCATCCGGGATCAAAAGCCATGGGACCCCAAAACCGCTTGACCGCAAAGACAGTCGCTCGCTTTCCAGTCCACTTCGTTTCCCGGAAAGCTCCGGCGGACGCAGTCGCGGCCTATGGCCGTTTTATGCCGCCTCAGATATCCAGATCGATCATCACCGGCACATGGTCCGATGGCTTGGGGCCCCAGCCGCGCGCCTCGCGCAGTACGGTATAGCCCAGCAGCCGGGGCACCAGGGTTGGCGTGACCCAGATGTGGTCCAGGCGGCGGCCGCGATCGGACAGGCCCCAGTCGGCGGAGCGGTAGGACCACCAAGTATAGAGCTTCTCCGTGGCCGGCAGGAAATGGCGCACCGCGTCCACCCACTCCCCCGCCCGCATCATGGCGTCCATCTTCTCCACCTCGATGGGGGTGTGGGAGATGACGTTCAGCAGGGCGCGGTGTGACCAGACGTCGTTTTCCAGCGGGGCGATGTTCAGGTCGCCCACCAGGATGCGGGGCTTCTGCCTGTCCTCCAGCGCCTCGCCCCAGGCGATCAGCTCATCCAGGAAGCGCAGCTTGTGCCGGAACTTGTCATTCAGGTCGGGGTCGGGGATGTCGCCGCCGGCGGGGATGTAGAAATTGTGCAACTCGATGCCGCCCGGCAGGTCCGCCTGCACATGGCGGCAGTCCTGCCGCTCGCACCACAGCGTGCCGCCCGTGCCGGACAGGGGCAGGCGGGAGAGGATGGCGACACCGTTATAGCTTTTCATCCCCCGGACATGGGCGTGGACATAGCCCCGGTCCGCCAGCGCCTTCAGGGGGAAGGCGTCGTCGATGACCTTGGTTTCCTGCAGGCAGAGGACGTCGGGGCCGTAGTCGTCGACCAAGCGCAAGACCATGTCCAGGCGCAGCCGCACCGAATTGATGTTCCAGGTGACGATGCGCAAGGCGACCTCTTGAACGACGGGGGGAACACAGGGTGTACCCGTCACTCATGACTGGAACAAGTGCGGAACTCAGGCCTTGCGGGTGGCAGCCCGCATGCGCACGGCGTCGCCGAAGGCCTTGAACAGGGCGACGGAGGCCGGGTCTTCCCAGAAGCGCCACTCGGGGTGCCATTGCACGGCCAGGGCGAAGGTGGCGCCCTCGACCCGCACGGCCTCGATCAGGCCGTCGGGGGCCGTGGCTTCCACCACCAGGCCGGGGGCCAGGCGGTCTATGCCCTGCTGGTGCAGGGAGTTGACGGTCATGCGCTCGCGCCCGGTGATGCGGGCCATCAGGCCATCAGGGGTCAGGTCCACGGCGTGGGCGCCGCCGTACTGCACCTCCAGCGGCTGGCTCTCGTCATCGCGATGGTCCATCAGGCCGGGCACCTCCTGCACCTTCTGGTGCAGGGTGCCGCCCAGGGCCACGTTCAGTTCCTGCAGGCCGCGGCAGATGGCGAACAGGGGGAGGTCGGCGTTCAGCGCCGCGCGGTACAGGGGCAGGGTGGTGGCGTCGCGCGCCAGGTCGTGCAGGGTGCCGGGCTCCGACAGCGGGCCCTGGTAGCGGTCGGGATGCACGTTGCTGGGGCTGCCGGTGAACAGCAGGCCATCCAGGCGGGACACCACCTCCGCCGCGTCGTACCGGTCACCCAGGGCCGGCAGCAGCACGGCCAGGGCGTGGGCGCCGTCCGACACGGCGCGCACATACTTGTCGCCCACGACATGGAAAGGGTGGCGCCCCAGGGTGCGGTAGTCGGCGGAAACACCGACGATGGGCAATCCAGTACGGGGAAGGCTGGTCATCGCTGAACCCTCCTTTGCTTCAGGGCCGCCGGCGCGGCCTTATGCGAATGGCATTTGATCGTGACCGGTCAAATGCCCCCTCACGCGGCGGGCGGACGCATCCGCGTCCTTGCCTCATCCTCGATTTCCAGTCCGCCTTCGGCTTCCCGGAAATATCCGGCGCCCGCAGTCGCGGGCTACAGTGGCACGAACCAACATCCCGTGCCGCTGATGTCAGTCGCGTTCCTTGCGGCGGCTGGGATCGCGGAAATAGAACTGGTTGTCGTCCAGGCTGACACCCGTCTGCGGATCCAGCAGCGCCACCTCGGTGGTGGTCCCCTGGGCATCCAGCACCCGCCACTTCTTCAGGCCGAAGGGCTGCTCCTGGAACATCAGGGTCAGGCGGCCCAGGCCGGGATCCTTGGTCTGGACCAGCGTCACCTCCAGCACGCCGGCGCTGTCGTCCATGGAGGTGACGGTGACGTCACCGGACAGGTGCAGATCGGGCCGCAGGATGAAGTCGGCCATGGTGCTGCCGATGGGGGCGTTCGACTGTTCCTTGGACTCGGCGTCCCAGAAATAGACGAAATGGCCATCGGCCACGATGAAGTTCTTGTTGGGCGGATCATAGTCGATCCGCATCTTGCCCGGCCGCTTCAGCTGGAAAGTGCCGCGCACCAGGCTGCCGTCGGGGTTCACCTGCTGGAACTGCGACTTCAGCGTCTGGATGCCGTTCAGGTAGGTCTCCACCTGCGTCAGCTTGGCCTTGTCCTCATCGGTGAACTGGGTGGGCGGCTTGGCGGCGGCGATCCCGGGAAGGGCCAGGGGAGCGACGGAGGCGAGCGCGATGAGGGCGGCGAGGGCGGTGCGGCGGATCATGGTGCCTTCAGGATAGACCGCGCTTTAAGGCGGAATTTTGGTGGCGATAACAATGTGTTGGAAAATCGGCCCGGAAGGGGCGGGGGCGTACGTCGCGCGTACACCCCAGCCGCCACCTTAGTTCACGCGCTCATGGTCATCGATGTTGCGCGCCAGCACCTCGCGCTTGCCGACATGGTTGGCGCGGCTGACCACGCCCTCCTGCTCCATGCGCTCGATCAGGCGGGCGGCGCTGTTGTAGCCGATGCGCAGGTGGCGCTGGATGAAGCTGGTGCTGGCCTTGCCCTCGCGGCAGACCACGGCCACCGCCTGGTCGTAAAGGTCGTCGCCCGAGCTGCTGTTGCCGCCGGCGCCACCGCCGCCCGACCCGCCATCGTCATCGAAGGGGCTGGCGTCGTCTTCCTCCGTCACCGCATCGACGTAGTTGGGCTCACCCTGGGCCTTCAGGAACTTCACCACGTCCTCCACCTCCTGGTCGCGAACGAAGGGGCCATGGACGCGGGTGATGCGGCCGCCGCCGGCCATGTAGAGCATATCGCCCTGGCCCAGCAGCTGTTCGGCACCCTGTTCGCCCAGGATGGTGCGGCTGTCGATCTTCGAGGTCACCTGGAAGCTGATGCGGGTGGGGAAGTTGGCCTTGATGGTGCCGGTGATGACGTCCACCGAGGGGCGCTGCGTCGCCATGATGATGTGAATGCCGGCGGCGCGGGCCATCTGGGCCAGGCGCTGGATGGCGGCCTCGATGTCCTTGCCGGCCACCAGCATCAGGTCAGCCATCTCGTCGACGATGACGACGATGTAGGGCAGTTCCGTCAGGTCGATGGGCTGGTCCTCGAACACCGGCTTGCCGGTGTCGGGGTCGAAGCCCGTCTGGATGCGGCGGGTCAGCGTCTCGCCGTTCTGGCGCGCTTCGCGCAGGCGCATGTTGTAGCCGTCGATGTTGCGCACACCCAGTTTGGACATGGCGCGGTAGCGGTCCTCCATCTCCCGCACCGTCCACTTCAGGGCCACCACCGCCTTCTTCGGGTCGGTCACCACCGGCGCCAGCAGGTGGGGGATGCCCTCGTAGATGGACAGTTCCAGCATCTTGGGATCCACCATGATGAAGCGGCATTTCTCCGGCGGCAGCCGGTAGAGCAGCGACAGGATCATGGTGTTGATGGCCACCGACTTGCCCGAGCCGGTGGTGCCGGCCACCAGCAGGTGGGGCATGCGGGCGAGATCGGCGATCACCGGCTGGCCGCCGATATCCTTGCCCAGCACCAGGGCCAGCTTGTGCTGGCTGCGGTCGTAGGTCTCCGCCTCCAGCAGTTCGCGCAGGTAGACGGTCTCACGCTTGGCGTTGGGCAGTTCCACGCCGATGACGTTGCGGCCCGGCACGACCGCCACGCGGACGGACACGGCGCTCATGGACCGGGCGATGTCGTCGGCCAGGCCGATGACGCGGGACGATTTGGTGCCCGGCGCCGGTTCCAGTTCATAGAGGGTGACGACGGGGCCGGGGTGGACCTTGCCGATCTCACCCTTCACGCCGAAATCGTCCAGCACGCCCTCCAGCAGCTGGGCGTTCTGGCGCAGGCCTTCCTCGTTCACGCCCGGGCTGCGCACCGACAGGTCGGGCAACTGCAGCAGGTCCACCGGCGGCAGTTCGTATTCGCTGGGCCCATCGGGTTCCAGGTCCAGGCTGGACTGCACCGGCGCCGGCGCCTTGCGCGCGATCTCCACCGGCTTGGCCTTGGGCGGCACCACGGTCGCCAGGGGGCGGCGGGGGGCGGCCTCGCCCTCGACCGCCAGCTCTCCGTCCCGCGGCGGTTCGCGGTCGGCGGGGCGATCCAGCGGCGGGATGGACAGGCTGGGTTCGCGGCGCGTGCCGTCGCCGAAGCCGGGTTCCCGGCGGGGCGACGACGCAGCCCGCTTGGGCGCCGACAGGCCCCTGAGCCTATCGGCCAGGCCGCCCTTGAGACCGCCGGCGATGCCGCTGAGGCCGCCGATGCCGCCCTCCAGCGCGGAGCCGGCGGCGGCGCGCAGGCGCCCGGCCAGGCCGCCGGCGGGGGCGGTCGTTTCCTCCGCATACTCCTCATACGCCTCGTCCTCCGGCTCATAGGCCGGTTCGGGCGCGCGGCGGACGGAGGCGGGTTTGGGCTTCAGGACGGGGCGCCACTGACCGGCGCGACGAACGAGGCCATAGGTGGCGCCCACGGCGGCGAAGGCCTGGTAGAAGGGCACGCCCAGGGCCACGACGATCAGCGCCACGGTGGCGAAGGCCATGACCAGGCCCAGCACCACCGGGCTGCTCCACCCCAGATGGCTGGCGATGAAACGATCGACCAGCGTGACGATGACGCGGCCGGCATTGCCGCCGGCGCCACCACCGAAGGGCGCGGAGATACCGCCCAGCGAGACGCCCGCCAGGGTGATGGCGAACAGGCCGGCGGCGATGCGTCCGGCCCAGAAACTGGGCGGGTCATGGCGCAGGATGCGCACGCCCCAGCCGGCGATGATGACCGCCAGCAGATAGGCGGCCAGGCCAAAGGATTGCACCAGCACGTCGGCGGTGTAGGAGCCGAAGGCCCCCGCCACGTTGTGCACGGCGGTGTGGGGGCCGGCCGTGTTCCAGGAAGGGTCGTTGGGGTCGTAGCTGAACAGGATGGCGGCCAGCGCCAGGGCCAGCAGCACCACACACAGGCCGCCCACCTCGGTGGCGCGGCGCATCAGGAACTGCGAGGCGCCTTCGGGCAGAAGGCTGCCCCGCCGGCGCTTGCCCGGGCCGGTGGGCGCGGGGCCAGAGGACAAGGGATCGCGGTTGCCCCGGGAACCGGGGGTGGAGGCAAGGCGGGTCGTCATGGGCCGTCGCTCGTTCCTGAAAACTTACGGGCGTGAGTCAAATGTCGGAATCGGTGCCGTTGCCCATTCGGGCGGCGGGCCGCTTCCAGGAAGTAAACACGGTATCAGGCAACTTTATGTCAGGCCGAAAACCGGATGCGCCGGGTGCTGGTCATCCCAGCACCCGGGCTATCGTCTCGCAGGCGCGGGCCACCGTTTCGGTGTCGTGCACCAGGGCCACGCGGATATAGGGGTGGCCGGCGTTGCCGCCGTCCGGTTCCGATCGCGTGAAGTACGCGCCGGGCAGTACGCGCAGGCCCGCCTCCCCCCACAGCCGGCGGGTCGCGGCCTCACCGTCGCCCACCTCCAGCCAAAGAAAGAAGCCGCCGGCCGGCCGGTAGAAGCCGTAGCGGCCCTTCAGCGCCGCTTCCGCCGCATCGATCTTCTGGCGGTAGAGGCGCCGGTTCTCCTCCACGTGCGCGTCATCGCCCCACAGCGCGGCGGCCGCGGCCAGCGCCGGCAGGGCGTTGCCAGCCAGGGCGTAGCTGCGCAGGCGGGTGAAGGCCTGGATCAGGGCGGGATCGCCGGCGATGAAGCCAGACCTAAGCCCGGCGGCGCTGGACCGCTTGGACAGGGAGTTGAACACCAGCAGGTTAGCAGTTCCCTGGCCCGCTTGCCCCTGGCCGGCCCCATCGTTTTCCAGGGACAATGCCGCCTCGAACCCGCCGGGGGGCGGGGCCTTGTCCCAGATCTCGGCATAGCATTCGTCCAGGGCCAGGACGAAGCCGTAGGCACGGGCCAGGGTGATGGCCTTCTTCAGGTACGCCAGATCCGCCACCGCCCCCTGCGGGTTGCTGGGCGTGCACAGGTACATCAGCGCCGTGCGGGCCAACAGGTCGGGCGCCAGGGCATCCAGGTCGGGCAGGAAGCCGGTTTCGCGGGTGGCCGGCATGAACACCGGCTCCGCCCCCGCCAGCGCGGCGGCCCCCTCGTACACGGCGTAGAAGGGGTTGGGGATCAGCACCGCGGGCTGGCGACCGTCTTTCCGCTGCGGCGTGGCCAGCAAGGCCACCTGGAACAACGCCTCACGCGTGCCCGTGGCGGGCAAAATGCCCTTATCCACGTCCACGAAGCTGGCCGGCAGGCCATAGCGGCGGCAGAGCCAGCCGTGCACGGCGGCGCGGAAGGGGGCCGTTCCGATGGTAGGCGGATATTTGCCCCAATCGGCCAGGGGGGCCGCGGCCAGCGCCTGCGCCAGCAGGGCCGGCGGTTCGTGCTGCGGCTCGCCGATGGACAGCATCAGCGGGGTGGTGTTGCTGCGCGGCGTCACGTCAGCCAGCAGCGCGGCCAGCCGGGTGAAGGGATAGTCCGACAGCCCGCCCAGGCGGGCGTTCAGGGACGGCCCCACGCTCGGGCCCCCAACAACCGGGTGCGTCGTGACGGAAAGCCGGGGGTCGGCCGCCAGTTCCATGGGAAAAATCGTGTCCGGACATATCGGGAAGATGGCCCGATATTAGCCGCCGGGCCCCGCCCCCACAAGGCCCACAGCGTTTCGGCGTCCCCGACCCCGGCCCGGAAAGCGCCTTAGAATCCGTGGATTTGCCCCTAAATGCTTAGAAACCCGATGAAAAGCGGACCGGGGGCGTCCCCAGGGGCGTCCCATTGCGTCACTGCATATTCATAGGGCGGGCTGGCCCCGCTCGCCCGTGCGGATGCGCACCGCGTCGGCGATTGTCATGACGAAGATTTTGCCGTCGCCGATGCGGCCGGTGTTGGCCGTGGCCTGTATCGCCTCGACCACGCTTTCCATCTGGTCGTCGGGCACCGCCACCTCGATCTTCACCTTGGGCAGGAAGTTCATGGCGTATTCCGCCCCCCGGTAAATCTCCGTCCGGCCCTGCTGCCGGCCACAGCCCCGCACCTCGCTGACCGTCACGCCCAGATGCCCCATGTCCGCCAAGGCCTCACGCACTTCATCCAGCTTGAACGGTTTCAACACCGCCACCACGAGCTTCATCGGCAGTCCTCGAAGGCCGGGGCTCCGGAGAACCCCCGTGTAGGGTAGGCGGCGCCGGTCGGCGGGCCTGTTGGGCGCCCGGTTCTTCAAGAAGCGTGCCGTATTCACAAGATTGTCGCGTCTAACCCGAAAGGGGGTGCGCGTAGAGGGCGGCGGGGCGGTAATCCGCCGTGCCGCCGCCGCTTTTTGACGCACAGCCTGCCAAAGGATGATGCCAAATATGGCTTACCGCCCACCAAGTGGGGGCAATTGCATAAATTATAGGCAATCCAGGCTTGGTTAAAGGGCATGAGCGTGGCACTGGACAAGCGCCGGTGGGCTCGCGATGCTGCGCCCTGGTTTCCCGCGTTCCCCTATTTACTTGCCCCTGCCCCCCTGCCCCTGAGGCATCGCCGATGTCCACCGAAGCGCCCGCGCCCACCGCCGATACCGATCTGATCGCTGACGTCGCCATCGTGGGCGGCGGCCTGGCCGGCCTGTCGCTGGCGGCGGCGTTGGGCACGGCCGGCGTGCGCACGCTGTGCATCGACCGCGATAGCCCGGCCCACCAGCTGGGCGCCACCTTCGACGGCCGCACCACCGCCATTTCCCACGGCAGCAAGAAGATCCTGGAGGGGGCGGGGGTGTGGGCCCACCTGAACGGCGACGCCGGGCCCATCCTAGACATCCGCGTCACCGACCAGAACCGGCCGACCTTCCTGCATTACGACCACCGGGAGGTGGGCGACCAGCCCTTCGGCTACATCGTCGAGAACATCGTGCTGCGCCGGGCGCAGTTCGCCCGCCTGGCGGAGCTGCCGTCCGTCACCCACCTGGCGCCGGTGGAGGTGACGGCCCTCGATCGCGGCCCCACCATGGCCACCATCACCCTGGCGGATGGCCGCCACGTGCGTGCCCGCCTGGTGGTCGGCGCCGATGGGCGGGGCAGCCTGTGCCGCAAGGACGCCGGCATCGCCCTGGTCGGCGGCAGCTATGACCAGACGGCCATCGCCGTGACGGTGGAGCATGAGTTCCCCCACCACGGCGTGGCCGTGGAGATGTTCCTGCCCAGCGGGCCGTTCGCCATGCTGCCCCTGACCGGCAACCGCACCTCCATCGTCTGGTCGGACAAGAGTGCCGCCGTGCCCCACTACATGGGCCTGGACGAGGCGGCCTTCACCGCCGAGCTGCAGGCCCGCATCGGCGACTGGCTGGGGGCGGTGCGGCCCATCGGCGGGCGCTACAGCTTCCCCCTGTCGTGGCAGCACGCCCAGCGCTATATCGACCGGCGCCTGGCGCTGATCAGCGAAACCATCCACGCCATGCACCCCATCGCCGGGCAGGGCCTGAACATGGGCCTGCGCGACCTGGCAGCCCTGGCGGAGGTGATCGTCGATGCCTGGCGCCTGGGCCTGGATGTCGGCGGTGCGGCAACGCTGGAGCGTTACCAGCGCTGGCGCCGCTTCGACAACGTCAGCCTGCTGGGCGTGACCGACGGCCTGACCCGCCTGTTCTCCAACGATATCACCCCCTTGAAGGTGGCCCGTGGCCTAGGCCTGGCGGCGGTCAATTCCGCCCCCCTGATGCCGCTGAAGAAGCTGTTCATGCGCCATGCCATGGGCATCGTCGGCGAGCTGCCGCGCCTGGTGCGGGGGGAGCCGCTGTAAACCCGCGACGCCGTTGGACTTGTTGCCATCGGCCGACACATTGGATGAGAATGCGCCGCCGCCAGGGCGGCGGGCCCCAGCGGCCCTGCATCGAGAACAGGGCCTGAGGCATGGGGACAGGAATGGAAGCGAAGACCGACCGCCGCACCGGGCGCCGGGTTCTGGCATGGCTGGGCGGCATCGCTGGCGTGGTGGTGGTCGGGGTCGCGGGGCTGGGCGGCTGGGTGGCATGGAGCCTGAACGCCAGCCTGCCGCAGCTGGAGGGCACCGCCACCATCCCCGGCCTGAGCGGCCCGGTGACGGTGGAGCGGGATGAGAACGGCGTGCCCACCCTGACGGGCCCCGACCGCGTCAGCCTGATGTACGGCCTGGGCTTCCTGCACGCCCAGGAGCGCTATTTCCAGATGGATTTGATGCGCCGCAGCGCCGCTGGCGAATTGTCCAGCCTCTTCGGCCCGCTGGCCGCCAAGTTCGACACACCGCGCCGCGTGCACCGGTTCCGCGACCGCGCCCATGCCGCCGTGGAACGCTCCAGTCCCGAGCAGCGCGCCATGCTGGCGGCCTACACCGCCGGCGTGAACGCCGGGCTGGATGGCTTGAAGGCCGCCCCCTTCGAGTACGCGCTGCTGCGCCAGCACCCCCAGCCTTGGAGCCTGGAGGACACGCTGCTGGTGGTGGACGCCATGTATTTCGACCTGCAGTCCTCCGATGGATGGGATGAGCGCCGCCTGGAGCTGGCCATGGACCAGCTGGGCCCCCTCATGGCCAACTTCCTGTATCCCAAGGGAACGGAACTGGACGCGCCGCTGGACGGCAGCACCCTGCCCGAACCGCCCATGCCGGCCAGCTACACCCCCGCCATCAAGATGGGCCAGGCGGTGCCGCGGCAGGACGGGACTCCCGACGGCGAGGCCCCTGACAGCGAGGCGATCCCCGGCAGCAACAACTGGGCGGTCAGCGGCGCCCTGACCGGCACCGGCGCCGCCATGGTGGCCAACGACATGCACCTGGGCCTGCGCACACCCAATACCTGGTACCGCGCCCGGCTGGTGGTCAAACCCGCCGGATCGGACACGCCCACCCTGGACCTGGTCGGCGTCACCCTGCCGGGCAACCCGCTGTTGGTGGTGGGCAGCAACAAGCACGTGGCCTGGGGCTACACCGACGCCTATGTCGACACCGGCGACGTGGTCATCCTGGAACCGGTGGATGGCGATCCCGACCGCTATAAGACACCGGACGGGCCGAAGACCCTGGAAAAGCACCGGCAGGTGCTGTGCCCCGCGCCGACCTGCCCCAGCATCACCATTGAGGACAGCGACTGGGGCCCGGTGATCGGCACCGACGCGCAGGGGCGCAAGCTGGCCTATCGCTGGGTGGCCCATGACGTGGGGGCGGAGGTGATGACGGCGGGCGCCGCCCTGGAGCAGGCGGGGTCGGTGGAGGAGGCGGTGTCCATCGCCCACCGCCTGCCCATTCCTAATGAGAACATGATGGTGGTCGACACCAAGGGCAACCTGGCCTGGACCGTGGTGGGCCTGGTGCCCCGCCGCTTCGGCCACGACGGCACCCTGCCGACCAGCTGGGCCGACGGCAAGGCCGGCTGGAACGGCTATCTGTCCCCGGCGGAGGTGCCAGTCATCGCCAATCCCCAGAATGGCCGCCTGTGGACCGCCAACACCCGGGTGGTGGGCGGCGACGCGCTGGCCAAGCTGGGTTTCGGCGATTATGCCCTGGGCGGCCGCGCCGGCCAGATCCGCGACGATCTGCTGGCCAAGGACGCCTTCACAGAAAAGGACCTATTGGCCATCCAGCTGGATGACCGCGCACCCATGCTGGATTTCTGGCAGCGCCTGATGTTGCAGGCCCTGAGTGAACGGGCGAGCGACCAGGCGCTGGCCAACCTGGTGGCGCCGGTGGAAAGCTGGGGCGGCCGCGCCGCCATTCCCTCCGTAGGCTACCGCCTGGTGCGCACCTTCCGCAGCGCTTTGGTTGACCGGTTGTATCAGGCCTACACCGCCCCGATGGCGGGGCCCGCCGGCGATCACGCCAATGACCTGGTCAGCCATCAGGCCGAAGGGCCGGCGCGCCGCCTGCTGACCGCCCGGCCCGCCGGCCTGGTGCCCCCGGGCTACAAGAGCTGGGACGCCCTGATCGACGCCGCGCTGAAGGACGTGCGCGAGCGTATCGCGCAGAATGGCGGCGACATCGCCCATTTCACCTGGGGCGACCGCAACCGCCTTGCCATCCGCCACCCTATTTCGAACATCCAGCCGCTGCTCAGCCCCTATCTCGACCCGCCAGGGGAACCGGTGGCCGGCGACCTGTACCAGCCGCGCGTGACCGCCCCCAGCTTCGGCGCCTCCGAACGCCTGGTGGTGTCGCCGGGGCACGAAGACACGGGCCTGTTCCACATGCCCACTGGCCAGAGCGGCCACCCCCGTTCCCCCTATTACAACAAGGGCCATGAGGACTGGGTGCAGGGCCGCGCCACGCCGCTGCTGCCGGGTGCGACCCGCTGGCGCATGACGCTCGAGCCCGCGAAGGGGGCACCGGCGCCCTGACGCCAAATGCATGATTGCGTTGCTGTCAGTGCGATCATGCATTCGGCAATTCCTGCCTGCTTTTCGCAAGGAAGCCGGCAGGGTTTGCCCGAGTGGGCTTTCATCAAATTCGCCGATGACGCATTAGTGCATTGATTCTGCTGTGATCAATGCCTGGCCCGCCCCGTGCTTAGGAAACCCCGGCTTCATTTGCGGGGTGCCTGCATCATGGATGGTGGCGTTGTTTCCGGCCTGAACTCGACCGACCCCGTGTCCAGCGGCCTTGGGCTGGAGACGGAGGCGCACACCGGCTCCTTCGCCCGGGCGTACCAGGAGGCGCACGCCGCCGCCGGCATCCAGCGCCTGGCGGTGACGCCGGTGCTGGAGATGATGGACATGGCCGGCGACCCGGACGCGCTGGACGCCTACCTGGCCCGCGCCCATGCCGACCTGCCCCTCAGCAGCGACAATGTCGACCGGCTGAAGGGCAACATGCACCTGGTTTTCCTGTTCCGTGACTTCCGCCGCCCCCTGGCCCGCGCCATGGAGCGGATGAAGGACACCGGCTCCGGACCCTTCGCCGCGCTGCCCACGTGGATGAGCGCGCATCATCGTTTCGGCCTGCTGCGCACCGCCGGCTGCCTGGGCCTGAACAAGGAACTGGACGACTGGATCGCCGATTTGGAGGCGCGCGGCGCACCCGAGGCCCCCATCGCCTGCCCCTTCGGCCGCATGGCCCGCGCCGCCCGCCGCTTCTTCGCCGGATCCGCCCTGTACAAACGCGCCGACCATTCGGTGCTGAGCATCGCCAAGACCGGCAGCAACACCGCCCTGCATGTGTGCTGGAGCCTGGTGGAGGCCGCCTATTACCTGGGTGTGGACCTGCCGCCGGCGGAATGGCGCGCCATGCTGTGGCGCTCGCGCAAGGAAATCGCCACCCTGGCCTCGGGCAGCCTGGGCATGATCGTCACCTTCCTGGAGGCGGCCCACCTGCATCCCCATGGCGACTCCGCCGTGAACCCCACCACGCATGAGGGGTCGCCCTTCCGCCTGGTGGGCGAGGGGGCGGACCGGCGCCTGGACCTGCGGCTGGACGGCATCACTCCCATGACCACCGGCCACGACCGACTGTTCACCGGCTGCCCGGCCTTCCATGTCGGCGGCATGATCGACACCTATCTCAGCTGGGTGCTGGACATCGCCATCCACCACGGCCTGAACCGCCAGCCGGCCGCCGCCCCGGTCCTGGGCAGCATGCTGGGCGCCACGGTTTCTCCGCTGGGTCCTGTCCCCCTGGGCGCCGGCCGCGCCATGGTGCAGCAGGTGGCGGCGGGCCCGGCGCGCGACCCCTGACCTTGATTGGCGGGTCCTGACGGGGTAAGGCCTGGGGCGAGCGCCGCGCTGCGCCCTGAAGGACTCTATCGCCATGAAGCCAGAAGACATCCAGGCCCGCGTGCTGTACCGCGACGCGCTGATGCTGATCATCGACAAGCCGGCCGGCCTGCCCGTACACGCCGGCCCTGGTGGCGGCGACAACCTGGAACGCCATTTCGACGCCCTGCGCTTCGGCCTGCCGCGCGCACCCACCCTGGCCCATCGCCTGGACCGCGACACCAGCGGCTGCCTGATCCTGGGCCGGCATCCCAAGGCGCTGCGCAAGCTGGGCAAGCTGTTCCAGGAGGGGCGCGTATCCAAGACCTATTGGGCGGTGGTGGCGGGGTCGCCCCCGGCGGAGGAGGGCCATATCGAGGCCAGCCTGTTCAAACGCACCAACAAGAACGGCTGGAAGATGGAGGTGGTGCCCGACGGCACACCAGACAGCCAGGCCAGCGTCACCGATTATCGGGTGCGCGGCCGCGCGGAGACGCCGGACGGCCCCATCACCTGGGTGGAGCTGTACCCCCGCACCGGCCGCACCCACCAGATCCGCGTGCACATGGCCCATGTCGGCTGTCCCCTGCTGGGCGACCCGGCCTATGGCGGGCCCGGCGGCCAGCCGCTGCATCTGCATTCCCGCGGAATCACACTGCCGCTTTACCCCAGCCGCGACCCGGTGGGTGCCGAGGCCCCCGTGCCGGCCCATCTGCGCGCGGCGCTGAAACGCTGCGGCTGGACGGGGGAGTAGAGCCTCAGAGCCATAGCGGATCGATGGGGAAACGGGTGCGGACGATCTTGCCTTCCGGCTGGGCCAGCATCCAGGTGCGCCAAGCCTGGAAATAGGCGCCGGCGTAATGGGCGTCCAGGGCGGCCTGATCCTCGAACACCTCCCACACGTAATAGACGCCGGGTTCGTCCTTGGCCGCTGCGAAGTCGAAACGGCGGCAGCCCGGCTCCAGCCGCGTCTGCTCGACATTGACCTGCTGCAGGGCCAGCGCCTGCGCCCGCAGTTCGGGGGCGACTTCCAGGCGGATCAGCTGGGCGATCATAACGGGGTCCTTTGAGTGGGGTCAGAATGTGGGCTTGGTGACCATCAGCCAGATGATGCCCAGCATGGCGAAGAAGGCAGGAAAGCCGAAGACGAACCAGACCCGGAACAGGCGGAAATAGGCGGGCGGCAAGGGCCGGCCCGCGCGTGCCGCCACCCGCGCCAGATCGCGCAGGCGGATCTGTATCCACACCACCGGCAGCCAGAAGGCGCCGGTGACGCCGTACAGGATCAGGCTGAGCCCGATCCAGCCGCTGAATATCGGGAATCCGGCCAGATGGGCCAGCGTACCGCCGGTCAGCGGCTGCGCCACCACGGCGGATGCCGTGAAGACCGTGTCGGCCACCACCACGATGTGGGTGGTATGGGCGATCAGGGCGGGGTCGCGCGTACGGTGGGCCATCAGCATGAAGAAGGCGATGCCGGCGCCGGTGCCGAACAGCACGGCAGCGCCGATGATGTGGGCCACCTTCACCAGGGTGTAGAGATCCATCAGCGTTCGTCCAGCAGGGCCAAGGCGGCCAGCGCCAGCATCGCCGCCGGCAGGGTCTTGAGAAAGGGCCCCATGGGGTCCAGCCACAGATCCGGCCGCCACACCGTGCCGCCCACCATGTACGCGCCCGACACCGCGACCATGCCCAGAAGGGCCGCCTTGGCCCGCCGACGGAAGACGACGCCCACACCCAGAGCCAAGTCGATGGCCGACCCCAGCAGCACGAACAAGGTAGCCGGCATCTGCGCCATGCCGACCATTGTCAGAACGGCGGTGGCCTCCGGCCCGCGGCAGAAGCCGATCACGCCCGAAAGAGTCCAAAAAAGCGCCAGCATTGCCAGCATCGCTGGCTTCAAGAAATAACTTTTGGCGAACCAGCGCTCCTGCACGCCGGCCGGGTAGGCCGCCAACATGTCCACCAGCGACAGGGGCCTGATCGCCAATTCGCGTTCCATCGCCCGGCCGTCGCCGGCAATGCCGCCGCGCAGCTGGTCCAGCGTGGCGGTGCGCAAGGGGCTGCGCCAACCGGCCCAGGCCAGGGCGTCCGCCCCCCTGGCGGCCAACCGGGCGATGCCCGCCGGCACATGCCACAAGGGGGCGGGCGGCAGGCCCAGCCAGCACCGCAGGGAGAGCACCACATCGGCCAGGGTTACAGCGTCGTCATGCACCAGATCGATGGAGCGGCCCGGCGCCGCATCGGGCAGCACCGCCTTGGCCACCGCCAAGGCCACGTCGGTCGCGGCCACCACCTGCACGGTGGCACCGGCATGGACCACGGGCAGCACGCCGGGAAGGGCGGCCAAGCCGCGCAGCAGGGCGCTGCCGCCATAGGCCGCCGGCGCCAGGACCAGGCCGGGCCGCAGGATGATCCAATCCAGACCGCTGGCGCGCAGCAGCGTCTCGGTTGCCAGCTTGGTGTCGTTGAAGCGGTCGCCCTGGGCGCCCAGGCCACGATCGGCGACGACCCCCGCGGCGGAAATGTGGACCAGGCGCCGTACGCCGCCCTGTATGCACGCCGCCGCCAGGCGGGCAACCCCATCGCGGTGCACCGCCGCCAGGTCGTCGCGCGGGCCGTCCTGCAAGGCGCCGGCGCAGTTCACCACCGCCTGGACATCCGACAGCAGGGGGCGCCAGTCTTCCACCGCTGCCGCAGCCATGTCGAGGCGCGCCCAGCGCACCTGAGGCATCGATCGCGCCGCAGCCGCGACATCACGGCCAACGCCGGTGACGGCGTGCCCCTCGGCCAGCAGCCGCGCCACCACATAACCGCCGATCAGCCCATAGGCCCCGATGACCAGGACGCGCATCCCCATTCCCCCCGACGATCCAGTCCCCTGTCAGAGGCCCGTCCCCTATCAGAGGATGAACCGGTCCCGCTGTTCCGGGGTGGGAAGGTAGCAGACCTCCCGTTTGCCGAACCAGCGCAAGCGGTTACGGGCGACGATCGCATACAGCGCGTCCCGCAGGCGCCGGGGCAGCAGCCGGCCGGCCGCCATCAGCGACCAGGGAAATCCCAGGAGCTCGAACACACGGATGGAACTGTCGGACTTCACCCGCACCAGGCCGTCCTCCAGCACCAGGTTGGTCTGATAATCCACCGGATCCAGGCCGTAGTGCCGGTACAGGGCCGCGCCCACCGGCGTCTGCGCCGCCATCAGGCGAAGGCGCCCGCCCCGATCATGGCGCATGACGAACTGGGCGAAGCCGGAGCAGAGGACGCAATGGCCGTCGAAAATGATGATGGGCCTGTCATCCGGAAACGCCGGCACCGAGGGGTCATCACGATAGCTGTACGCGGCCATGGGCATCGTTCCAGTCGGGTTCGGTATGGGAAAAGGATAACCGAAGCGCCGCCGCCTGGGGTCGCGTCCTAGCCTGGGCCGCAATGTATATACGCGGATTGACATACCATATACCGAGGATCAGACTTTCTGCTCCGCTTCAGATCCGCTCGGGACGAAAGCCCATGGCCATCACCCGTATCTTCAAATCCGGCAACAGCCAAGCCGTCCGCATTCCAGCCGAATTGGCCTATCCGGATCTAGGGATGGAGTTGCACATCACGCGCGTCGGCGACGTCATTACCATCTTCCCGGCGCGGCAAAATCTGAAAGAAGCCGTCGCCATGCTGCAGGCCATGCCCAAGCCACCCGCAATCGAGGTGCGGGAGGCTCCTGAGCTGCCTGAGCGGGATTAAGTCGTTGGCTTATATGATAGATACCAATATCGCGATCCATGCACGGGATGGCGGGGAAACGGTGTTGAACCGGTTGGCGGAGCATGACGGCGGCATCCTGCTTTCAGCACTTAGCCTCGCAGAGCTGCAACGGGGCCTTTATAAAGATCCGGTCCATACCGGCCTGCGCCTGGCCCGCCTGAACGTCCTTCTGCCTCATATTCCAGTATTGCCCTTCGATGCCGCAGCTGCGGAAGCCTATGGCCGCATCATCGCCCTGTGCGGCTGGGTCAAAGGACGCGACTACGACCGAATGATCGCGGCCCACGCCCTTAGTGTCGGCGCCATACTGGTGACCAACAACCAAGCTGATTTCAACGACATACCCGGATTGACGCTGGAAGACTGGACGGTCTAGGCGCCAACGTCGCGGCCAGGCGGTCCAGATCTTCCGGCGCCAGCACGGCGGGGTGCCGTTCGGCACCGTCGCGGGCGAAGGTCATCACGGCGTCTTGCTTCCTTTCGCCAGGCGCAACAGCGTGCCGTTGTGATCCTCCGTCACCAGCACGCTGCCGTCGGGCAGGCGGGCCAAGGATACGGGCGCGCCCTGGGGATGGTCGCCGGTGACGGCATCCCATCCCGAGATCACATCCGTGAGCGCGCCGGTGGGACGGCCCTGGGCATCGACGGGCAGGGCCACCACGCGATGGCCGGTATCGCGATAGCCGTGCAGGGTCATCAGCAGGGTGCCGGCCAGGCCGGGCAGCGGGCCGTCGGCATAAGGCAACAGGCTCAAGGGCGCCGCATGGGGCGGCAGCAGCAGGGTGGGCGCCTGCTTGGCCTTGCAGTCCGCATCCTTGTAACGGCTGCGATATTCTGGGCTGGGCACGCCCTGGTCATAGCAATAGGGCCAGCCGTAATCGGCGCCCTGCTTGAGGATCAGGTAGAGATCGTGTGGCGCATCCTCATCCGCCAAGGCCGGGTCGGCGTCGGAGATGTTGTCGCGGGCGTTGGTGGCGGTCACCACCTGGTTGCCCGCCAGCACCGCCAGCGCCACGGCGTTGCGCAGGCCCCGGGCATAAGGCTGCAGACCGGCGACGTTCACGGGTGTCGCACCGGGCGTCACATGCAGGATGACGCCCCGGGGGGTGGCGCCCACGGTTTCAGGGCAGGGGATGTCGGCGCGGGGCGGCGTGTCATCGCCCTTCTTGCCACCCGGGGCTTCGCAATGGTCGGTGCCGGAGCCCACATTGACGAACAGCGACCCGTCCGGCGCCACCGCCAGCGCCGCCAGGGGGTGCAGCCCTTCCTTGGGCAGGCCCGTGACCACGTCGCGCAGGCTGGCCGCCACTTCGGCGGCATTGGGATCCAGGCTGACGATGCGGCCCAGCACGCTCATGTACAGGCGCCCCCCGGGCGCCGGCGCCAGTGCGTGCGGCTCATCCAGGCCGGTCAGCAGCACCTCGGGGGCCGCCCGGCCGCCATCCTTCAGGCGCAGCAGCCGGCCATGGTTGTGGCGCCAGCCTCCCCCCAGGTCGATGACATAGACATCGGTGCCCAGCACCGCCACGCCCCGGGTGAAGCCCAGCTGGCTGGCGACCAGGCCCACGCACAGGCCCGGCGCCGTCTTCAGGTTCACCGCCGGAAAGCCGTCGCACTGGCCCTGGGTGGTGTAGCCGACGTGCACCCGCGCCGTGGCCGGCAGGGATGCCGCCAGCAGGGCCAAGCCCAGCACTCGACCAAGCTTGCGGATACGCCTGACGGGCATCGCGTCCTCCCCCTGTGATCTGTCGGTAAAGACTATAGGCGGGCGGGATCAATCGGCCAGCGGCGGGCGCCGTTCCGCCCAGGCCAGCAGGGCGTCCAGCGCCGGGCACAGGGCCTGGCCCCAGTCCGTCAGGCCGTATTCAACCTTGGGCGGCACCTGGTGATGGACGATGCGGCGCACAATGCCGTCCCCCTCCATCTGGCGCAGCTGCTGGATCAGCATTTTCTGCGAGATGTCCGGAAGCGCGCGCTCCAGGTCCGAGAAGCGCCGCAATTGGCCGCCGAACAGGTGGAACAGGATCAGCAGCTTCCACCGTCCCTCCAGCATGCGGAAGGCCTGTTCCACACCCTTGGCCGCCGTGGCGGCGGTATGGTCGGGGCTGCTGAGACGATGACTTACCAAAAGGTGAGTACCTTACTTTTTTGTCGGTTCTTGTCCTTTTATCAGTCTATGGACACCTTCCTTTCAGCGCAACCAAGCTGAAGGAGGGGAACGCCATGTCCCTGACCCTGCCACCCCCCATTGCCGCCTATTTCGCGGCGGACAAGGCCGACGGCGACGCCGTGGCGGCCTGCTTCACCGACCAGGCGGTGGTGAAGGACGAGGGCCATGCCCATCACGGCCCCGCCGCCATTGCCGCGTGGAAGACGGCCACGTCGGCCAAATACATCTACACCAGCACACCCGTTGCCGTGGACCAGGCCGATGGGCGGGTGGTCGTCACCAGCCACGTCGCCGGCAATTTCCCCGGCAGCCCCATAACCCTGCGCTACGCCTTCGCCCTTGAGAGCGACAAGATCAGCGGCCTGGAGATCACGCCATGAGTTTCGATCTGGGATTGGCCGGCCGCCGCGCGCTGGTCACTGGCGGCACCAAGGGCGTGGGCGCCGCCGTCGTCGCCACCCTGCGGGACAACGGCGCCCACGTACTGACCACCGCCCGCACCGTGCCCGAGACACCGGAGGGGGGCGTGCTGTACGTCGCGGCCGACATCACCACGGCGCAGGGTTGCGCCACAGTGGCCCAGGCCGCGCTCGACCGGCTGGGCGGCGTGGACATCCTGGTCAATGTCGTGGGCGGGTCGACGGCGCCGGGCGGCGGCTTCGCCGCCCTGGACGACGACATCTGGATGAGGGAGTTGAACCTGAACCTCATGGCCGCCGTGCGCCTGGACAGGGCGCTGCTGCCCGGCATGATCGCGCGGGGCGGGGGCGTCATCATCCACGTGACCTCCATCCAGCATGAGTTGCCCCTGCCGGAATCGACCACGGCCTACGCCGCCGCCAAGGCCGCCCTGTCGACCTACAGCAAGAGCCTGTCGAAGGAGGTGACGCCCAAGGGCGTGCGCGTGGTGCGCGTCTCCCCCGGCTGGGTGGAGACGGAGGCCGCCGTGGCCCTGGCCGAGCGCCTGGCCCGGGACGCAGGCACGGATTACGAGGGCGGCAAGGCCATCATCATGAAGGCACTGGGCGGCATTCCCCTGGGCCGCCCGAACAAGCCACAGGAGGTGGCCGACCTGATCACCTTCCTTGCCTCAAGCCGTGCCGCCGCGATCAGCGGCACGGAACACGTCATCGATGGCGGCACAGTGCCGACCGCCTGAGGCATCAGCCGGCAATGGCGTCCAACTCGGCCATCACCTCGTCCGTCAGCCGCAGCTCGGCCGCAGCCAGATTCTGCCGCAGATGAGCGACGGAGGAGGTGCCGGGGATCAGCAGGATGTTGGGCGAGCGGTGCTGCAACCAGGCCAGGGCCACCTGCATCGGCGTGGCGCCCAGACGGGCCGCCACGTCGGACAGGGCGGAAGACTGCAGCGGGCTGAAGCCACCCAGCGGGAAGAACGGCACATAGGCGGTGCCGTCGCGGGCCAGGTCGTCGATCAGGGCGTCGTCGGCGCGGTGGACCAGGTTGTAAAGGTTCTGCACACAGGCGATGCGGCAGATGCGCCGGCCTTCCGCGACCTGGGCCGCCGTCACGTTGCTGAGCCCGATGTGGCGGATCAAGCCCTGGGCCTGCAACTCGGCCAGCACCGTCAGGGGCGCCTCGATGGAACCCTCGGCGGGACCGTGCACGTCGAACATGGCGCGGAAATTCACCACCTCCAGCACGTCCAGGCCCAGGTTGCGCAGGTTGTCATGCACCGCCTGGACCAGCTGTTCGCGCGAGAAGGCGGGGTTCCACGAGGCGTCGGTCCCGCGCAGGGCGCCGACCTTGGTCACGATCACCAGGTCGTCGGCGTAGGGGTGCAGTGCCTCGCGGATCAGCTGGTTGGTGACATGGGGGCCGTAGAAGTCGCTGGTGTCGATATGGTTGACGCCGGCGGCCACGGCGGCGCGCAGCACGGCCAGCGCCGCATCGCGGTCCTTGGGCGGACCGAACACGCCGGGCCCAGCCAACTGCATGGCGCCGTAGCCCAGGCGGTTCACGGCGCGGGTACCGAGGATATAGGTGCTGTTGCTCATGATCGGCATCCTGATTGAGGTGAAGATGCCGTAGAGATAGGCACCGCTTGCCTGTACGATAATCTGGCACAGTCAGAACGGGCCGTTCGGAAAAGCGAACAATGAAAGTCGATCTCGGTGACCTGAACGCCTTCGTCACGGTGGCGCGCGCCCGCGGCTTCCGCGACGGTGCGCGGGCTACCGGCGCCAGCGCTTCCGGCCTCAGCGAGGCGGTCAGCCGGTTGGAGGCGCAACTGGGCGTGCGGCTGCTGAACCGCACGACGCGCAGTGTGGCACCCACCGAAGCAGGACAGCGCCTGCTGGAACGGCTGGGTCCCGCCCTGACCGAGGTGGAAACGGCGCTGGACGTGGTAAACAGCTTCCGCGGCCGGCCGGCCGGCACCCTGCGCCTGAACGTGCCCATCAGCGCCGTGCGGCTGGTGCTGCCCGCCATCGTGCCAGGCTTCCTGGCCGCCTATCCCGACATCGAGCTGGAGGTGATCGCGGAGGAGACCTTCGTCGACGTGCTGGCGGCCGGCTGCGACGCCGGCATCCGCTATGGCGAGCGGTTGGAGCAGGACATGATCGCGGTGCCCATAGGGCCGCGCGTGCAGCGCTTCGCCACCGCCGCGTCCCCCGCCTACCTCGACCGCCATGGGCGGCCGGACCATCCGCGCGACTTGTTGAACCACGCCTGCCTGCGTGGCCGCTTCACCCAAGGGCCCGCGCCGCTGTGGGAGTTCGAGCGGGAGGGGGAGACGGTGCACGTCGATCCCAAAGGCCCCCTACTGGTCAGTATGGGCACGGCCACGGATTTGGCCGTTGACGCCGCCGTTGCCGGGGCCGGCATCATCATGCTGTTCGAGGATTGGCTGCGCCCGCATCTGGACAGCGGCGCCCTGGAACCGGTGCTTGAGCCCTGGTGGCTGAGCTTTCCCGGACCCTTCCTGTATTATCCGGGCCGCCGCCTGGTGCCGGCGCCCCTGCGCGCCTTCATCGACTTCATCAAGGAGCCGATGGAGTAGAGACCACCATTACCGGCCTCGGGCAGGCCGGCATGGTCAAGGTCGAATTTTACAGGGAAAATGGCGGAGGGGATGGGATTCGAACCCACGATACGGTTTTGGCCGTATACCCGCTTTCCAGGCGAGCGCCTTCAACCACTCGGCCACCCCTCCGTCCGGAATGGGGCGGGACCATATAGAGACACGCGCCCCTCGGCAAGTGCCTTTTCATACCATCCCGCGCAAGGCTGATTTTCCCGGGATGGCTCAGCCTTCGCCCGCTTCGGCCCCTTCCTGGACCGGCTTCACCCGCTCCCCGAACAGGGCGGTGCCGACGCGTACCTGGGTGGCACCCATGCGCACCGCCAGGTCGTAATCGCCGCTCATGCCCATCGAGATCTCGGGCAGGCCGGCCTTGCGCGCCAGGTCGGCCAAGAGCGCGAAGTGCATGGCCGGCTCTTCCTCCGCCGGCGGGATGGCCATCAGGCCGGCGATCTCCAGCCCGTGGGCGTCGCGGCAGGCGGCCAGGAAGGCGGGCACGTCGGCGGGGGCGATGCCGGCCTTCTGCGGCTCCTCGCCCGTGTTCACCTCCACCAGCAGGCGGGGCAGGCGGCCCTGGCGCTTGCCCTCGGCGGCCAGGGCCTCGGCCAGGCGCTCGCGATCCACGGTCTGGATGACGTCGAACAGGGCCACGGCATCCTTCACCTTGTTGGTCTGCAGCGGGCCGATCAGGTGCAGTTCCACGTCGGGGTACTCGGCCTTGAGGTCGGTCCACTTGGCCTTGGCCTCCTGCACCCGGTTTTCGCCGAATACCCGCTGGCCGGCCTCAAGTGCCGCCCGGATCTTCTCCACCGGCTGCACCTTGGACACGGCCACCAGGCTGATGGTGGCCGGATCGCGGCCCACGCCGCGGGCGGCACCGTCGATGACGCCGCGCACGGTGGCGAGGCGGGTGGCGACGTCGGCATCCACGGGCGGGGCGGGCGGGGCGGGGGGCTTGCTGGCGCGGGTCATGATGGGGCCACGGTTGTGTATGGGCGGTTGTGCGCGGACGGGATCAACGGTAAAGCGTGCCCAGGCATGATCCGGGGGGCCGGTCGGGCCCGGGCACGCGCGACTTTCCTGCGCCGCGCCGGCCAAGGCAAGGCTCCCGTGTCGGCAATCGTCGCCTATATCACTTGTCCCGCCGCATTCAGGACACGGAAGCCATCGATGACCCGCCGCATCCCCGTCGCCCTCGGCATCCCCCTTGGCATCCCCCTCTGCGCCGCCGTCGCCCTGCTGACGCCCTTGCACGCGGCCCGGGCCGAGGTCGACTACCACCTGTCGGGCGTTGCCCAGGGTGGAGTGGTGGGCACCGACCGGCCAGCGGCGGGCGACGGCCATTGGGACGCGGTCGGCGCCTATGCCGTCACCGGCAGCGTGGAGACGGTGACCGACAGCGGCGTCATCTATGGCGCGCTGCTGCGCGTCGGCTCCGGCAACACCGGGCGCAGCACGGACCGGCCGGGGAACGCCGACCGCCAGGGCATCGGCATCGACCAGGCCTACGTCTATGCCTCCGGCGGCTGGGGCAAGGTGCGCCTGGGCCAGAGCTGGGGCGCATCGGAGCGGGCGACGGACCTGTTGCCCCTGCTGGTGGGCGGGGAGATGGACGGCTTCTGGACGCAGAGCGCCCGGGTTCGGCCGCCGGGCATGGCCCTGGGCCGCGCCTATGCCGGGCGCGACAGCGACGATGCCGCCAAGGTCGATTACGAGACCCCGCGTCTGTTCGGCCTTAAGGCCGGCGTCTCCTTCGCGCCGGAACGCCGGGCCTTCGGCCAGGACATCGTGGCGCCGTACGCCATCCCGGCGGAGACGAACTTCTGGGAAGGGGCGGTCAACTACCGTGGCGATTGGGGCCCCACCCAGTATGAGGTGGGCGTGGCCTATAACCACGCCAACGCCGCCCACAGTTGGCTGGAGGACACCTCAACCGTCACCCTGGCCGGCGGCCTGACCTATGGCGGCTTCACCGTCGGCGCCGTGCTGTTCGACGACGGCGACAGCGGCCTGCCGCACGACCGCCCAGCCAACGCGCCGGGTGAGACCCGGGGCGCCACCCTGCAGGGCACCTATGAGAATGGCCCCTATGGCCTGACCCTGTTCTGGCACGGCAGCGAGACCGAGAACTGGACCACCTATCGCGCCTATGGCCTGGGCCTGTCGTGGAAGGTGCGGCGTGACACCACCCTGGGCCTGGACCTCATCCATTGGACGGCGGACCTGGAAAGCGGCAACCAGAGCGCGATGGCGGGCCAGTCCAGCCCCCGCCCGACAGGTAACGTGGCCACCGCCGTGGTAGAATTCCGTTTCTAGGTTTTCGTCCACCGCCACCAGTCCTGCCGCGCGCCGATGTTACACTTGGCCGCCCCGTTTGGCCGGCCTTGCGTCCCAGCGGCTTTTTTGATCTAAGGAACCGTTCTCGTGACCCTGGGTGACAATCACATGCCGTCGCGCTCCGCTTTTCTCATTGGCCGCTCCCTCCTGGTTGCCGGACTTCTGCTTTCCACGTCCGCTTGCTCCTGGCTGGGCTGGGGCGATGACGACGACGCGAAGGCCGCGCCCAAGCCCGTCTCGATCCTGATGCGCCAGAACACCTCTGGCCCGGTCGGCACGTCCAACACCGCCGTGCAGGCGGTGGGCCCGACGGTCAACGCCTTCCTGTGGCGCGCGTCGCTGGACACCATCGGCTTCCTGCCGCTGATTTCGGCCGACCCCTACACCGGCGTGATCATCACCGACTGGTACAGCCCGCCCAGCACCCCGGGCGAGCGGTTCAAGATCAACCTGTATGTCCTGGACAGCACGCTTCGCGCCGACGGCGTGCGCGTGACCGTGTTCCGCCAGGTCGACCAGAACGGCCAGTGGCGCGACGCCACCGTGGCCGCCGAAACCAACAGCCAGCTTGAGGACACCGTCCTCACCCGGGCGCGGCAGCTGCGCATCCAGCAGGGCCCCTCCAAGTAAGCTGATTCATCGCCGGCGGGCGACTGTCTCCTCTCGCAACGCCCCGGCGCCCGCCGGGAGGGGGTGACGCCCCGGCCCCTTCGGGCTGATGGCCGGCGCGACACCCGAGAGAAGGCGGTTTTTCCATGTCCCGGTACAATGTCAGGGAAAACGAGGCGAAGTGGCAGTCGGCCTGGGCCGACCGGAACAGCTTCGCCGTTTCCGCAGACCCTGCCCGGCCGAAGTATTTCGTCCTGGAGATGTTCCCCTATCCCTCGGGGCGCATCCACATGGGCCACGTCCGCAACTACACCATCGGCGACGTGATCGCCCGCTACAAGCGGGCCAAGGGCTTCAACGTCCTGCATCCCATGGGCTGGGACGCCTTCGGCCTGCCGGCGGAAAACGCCGCGCTGGAGCGCAACGTCCACCCCGGCAAGTGGACGTACGAGAACATCGCCACCATGCGCGGCCAGCTGCAGTCCATGGGCCTGGCCATCGACTGGAACCGCGAGATCGCCACCTGCCGTCCGGAATATTACCGGCACGAGCAGAAGATGTTTCTGGACTTCCTGAAGGCTGGCCTGGCCTACCGCAAGGAAAGCTGGGTCAACTGGGATCCCGTCGACAACACCGTGCTGGCCAATGAGCAGGTGGTGGACGGTCGCGGCTGGCGCACCGGCGCGCTGGTGGAAAAGCGCAAGCTGTCGCAGTGGTTCCTGAAGATCACCCACTTCGCCGACGACCTGCTGTCGGCCCTGGCCACGCTGGACCGCTGGCCGGAAAAAGTGCGGATCATGCAAGAGAATTGGATCGGCAAGTCCACCGGCCTGCGCTTCCGCTTCCAGCTGACCGCCCCGGAAGGCGTGACCCCCAACGTGTTTCAGGGCGAGCCTGAGGTCGAGGTGTTCACCACCCGGCCCGACACGCTGTTCGGCGCCAGCTTCGTCGGCATCTCCCCCAACCATCCCATCGCCTTGGCGCTGGCGGAGAAGAACCCGGCCGTGGCCGAGTTCATCGCCGACTGCAACCGCGTCGGCACCTCGGAAGAGGCCATCGAGACGGCGGAGAAGAAGGGTTATGACACCGGCATCACCGCCGAGCACCCCTTCGTGCCCGGGTGGAAACTGCCGGTCTACATCGCCAATTTCGTGCTGATGGAATACGGCACCGGCGCCATCTTCGGCTGCCCGGCCCATGACCAGCGCGACCTGGACTTCGCCCGCAAGTACGGCCTGAAGGTCACCCCCGTGGTGCTGCCCGAGGGTGAGGATCCGGCGACCTTCGACGTGGGTCCAGAGGCCTATACCGGCCCGGGCCTGCTGCGCAACTCGCAGTTCCTGGACGGCATGGACGTGGAGGCCGCCAAGCAGGCGGCCGGCGAGCGCATGGAGGCAATGGGCCGTGGCCAGCGCACCACCATCTTCCGCCTGCGCGACTGGGGCGTGTCGCGCCAGCGTTATTGGGGCTGCCCCATCCCGGTCATCCATTGCCCCAGCTGCGGTCTGGTGCACGTGCCGGAGGACCAGCTGCCCGTCACCCTGCCGGACGATGTGACCTTCGACCAGCCGGGCAACCCGCTGGATCGCCACCCGACGTGGAAGCATGTGGCCTGCCCCACCTGCGGCACGGCGGCGGTGCGCGAGACCGACACCTTCGACACCTTCATCGAGTCGAGCTGGTATTTCCTGCGCTTCGCCAGCCCGCGCGTCGAGAACCAGGCCTTCAACCGGGACGAGGCGGCCTACTGGCTGCCGGTCGACCAGTATATCGGCGGCATCGAGCACGCGGTGCTGCACCTGCTGTACGCCCGCTTCTGGACGCGCGCCCTGTCCCATGTCGGCTACACCGACCTGAAAGAACCGTTCGAGGGCCTGTTCACCCAGGGCATGGTGACCCACGCCACCTATCAGGACGCCGAGGGCAAGTGGCTGCTGCCGTCCGACGTGGACGTGGTGGATGGCAAGTCGGTGCAGCGCGAGGGCGGCGGCCCGGTGACCGTCGGCCCCATCATCAAGATGTCGAAGTCCAAGAAGAACGTGGTGGACCCGGCGCACATCATCGACACCTACGGTGCCGACGCCGCCCGCCTGTTCATGCTGTCCGACAGCCCGCCCGACCGCGACCTGGAATGGACCGAGGCCGGCATCGACGGCGCCTGGCGCTTCATCAACCGCTTGTGGCGCCTGGTGACGGAGCCGTCCGTGGCCCTGCCGCCCGCCGGCACGCCTATCCCGGCCGAGCTGTCGCCGCTGGCCACCGATGCGCGCCGCATGGTGCACAAGACCGTGGCCGCCATCGGCGAGGATCTGGAACGCTTCCGCTTCAACAAGGCCGTGGCCCGCATCCGCGAGCTGTCCAACGCCCTGGAGAAGCTGGATGCCAAGGCGGGCGCCGATGCAGGCGACGCCGCCGTGCTGCGTGAGGGGCTGGAGGTGCTGGTGCGCCTGATCGGTCCGATGATGCCGCACCTGGCTGAGGAGTTGTGGTCCGTGCTGGGTCATGACACCCTGCTGGTCGAGTCGGTCTGGCCGGTGGCGGATGAGGCCCTGGCCACCGAGGACACCGCCACCGTGGCGGTGCAGGTCAACGGCAAGCTGCGCGCCACCCTGCACCTGCCCAAGGACATCGCCAAGGAAGAGGCCGAGGCGCTGGCCCTGGCGGAGCCCAACGTGCAGCGCGCCCTGGAGGGAAAGCCCGTGCGCAAGGTCATCGTCGTGCCCAACCGGGTGATCAATGTTGTTGTCTGACGGCGTCCTCAAGACCGCCGTCCGCAAGGCGGTGCTGGGTGCGATGCTGGTGGCGGGGCCCCTGGCCCTGTCCGCCTGCGGCTTCCACACCGTCTATGGCGACCACAGCCTGTCGGGCAAGCCCTCGACGCGCGCGCAGATGGAGTCGGTGTCGATCGACATCATCCCCGACCGCATCGGCCAGGTCCTGCGCAACAACCTGATCGACCGGTTCTACCAGGATGCCGGCCGGCCGGCGAAGCCCGACTACCGCCTGAACGTGCGCCTGAACTCCTACAAGGAAGATCTGGGCATCCAGCGCGACGCCACCGCCACCCGCGCCCGCCTGCACGTCCTGGCCGATTACCAGCTGATCGACAACAAGACGGGCAAGACGCTGTACCGCACCTCCAGCCGGTCCATCGTCAGCTACGACATCTCCGAGGCGCAATACTCCACCATGGTCACCGAGCAGGACGCCTATGACCGCGCCCTGACCGAGGTGGCGGAGGAGATCACCACCCGCCTGGCGCTGTACTTCGACCGCGGGTCGGTGGTGCAATCGGCCAAGGACCAGTAAGTCCCTTAGTCTCGCTCGCGCTTATGGGCCGCCCCCGGCAGGGGCGGCCCTTTTCACTCCCGGGAGGCGCCCGTGAAGGTTCAGCCCCGCAACGCCGATGGCTTCTGCAAAAACCCCACGGCCGGCATCATCGCCGTGCTGGTGTACGGCCCCGACACCGGCCTGGTGCGCGAACGCGGCCAGGCCCTGTCGCGCGCCATCGTCAGCGACCTTCAGGACCCTTTCCGTGTCAGCGAGTTGAAGGCCGACCAGATCAGCGGCGACGGCGCCCGCCTGAATGACGAAATGGCCGCCATGGCCCTGACCGGCGGCCGCCGTCTGGTGCGGGTGCGCGACGCCGACGAGTCGGTCACCGTGGCCTTCCAGGCCCTGCTCAAGCAGCCACCCAGCGGCGACACCCTGTGCGTGGTGGAGGCAGGCGACCTCGGCAAATCCAGCAAGCTGCGCGCGCTGTTCGAGTCGGATGACAAGGCCGCCGCCATCGCCTGCTATGTGGAGGAGGAGGGGGAGTTGGCGGTCACCATCGGCCGCATCCTGGGGGAGCATAAGCTGACCATCGACACCGATGCCCGTGACTGGCTGGCCGCCAACCTGGTGGGCGACCGCGCCGTGGCCCGGGGGGAGGTGGACAAGCTCGCCATCTACATGATGGGCGCCAGCCGCGTGACGCTGGAGGACGTGCGCACCGTCATCGGCGACAGCGCCGCCCTGGACATGGATGAGCCGGCCCTGGCCGCCGCCGACGGCGATATCGCCAGCATCGACCGGGCGCTGGGCCGCTTGTTTGCGGAGGGGACCAGCCCCGTCCCCATCCTGCGCAGCGCCCAGCGCCACTTTCAGCGCCTGCAGATGGCTGTCTACCACACCACACGGGGGCAGACGGCGCAGCAGGCGGTGAAGGCCCTGCGGCCGCCGGTGTTCTTCAAGATGGAAAACCAGGTGACCAACCAGGTGCGGCGCTGGAACCTGCCCAACCTGGCCCTGGCGCTGGACCGCCTGATGGATGCGGAGGCCGACTGCAAGCGCACCAACATGCCGGATGAAACCCTGTGCGCCCGCGCTTTCTTCCAGGTGGCGCAACTCGCCCGCAGGTCGGGCGGCTGAGTCCTGCCAAACAAAAAGCGCCGGCAGTGCTGTCATTGCCGACGCTTTTTTGCTCCTGGGACCGAGTGGGTCTCAGTGCTGGTGCTTCAGGCGGGCCAGAAGCCCGTCCAGCTGGTCCAAGTTGCTGTAATGCACGGTCAGGCTACCGGCCTGGCCCTTGGCCTTCAGCGCCACCTTCAGGCCCAGCTCGGCCGCCAGCTCCTTTTCCAGGGCCAGGGTGTCGGCCGTCTTGGGCGCGGGCGCCGGACGGGCGACCGGGTTGGCGGCGTCCTTCACCAGCTGTTCCGTCTGGCGCACGTTCAGGCCGCGCTTCACCACCTCACGCGCCAGGGCCAGCGGGTCAGCCGCGGTCAGCAGGGCACGGGCATGGCCCATGGTCAGACTGCCGTCCTGCACCAGCGCCTTCACCGCGTCGGGCAGGGCCAGCAGCCGCAGCATGTTGGCAACATGGCTGCGGCTCTTGCCCACGGCGCGGGCCAGATCCTCTTGGCTGTGGTTGAACTCATCCATCAGGCGTTGGAAGCCTTCGGCCTCTTCCAGAGGTGTCAGGTCCTGGCGCTGGATGTTTTCCACCAGCGCGATTTCCAGGGCCTCGCGGTCGGTCAGCGACCGCACCACCACCGGCACCTCGTGCAGGCCGGCCAACTGGGCGGCGCGCCAGCGGCGCTCACCCGCGATGATCTCGTAGCGGGCGTTGCCGCCGGGTGCCGCTTCCTCAACCTTGCGTACCAGGATGGGCTGCAGCACGCCGCGCTCGCGGACGCTGTCCACCAGGCTGCGGATGGCCTCTTCATCGAAGTGGCGGCGCGGCTGATAGCGGCCGGGGTGCAGCAGCTCGATGGGCAGCGTCCGGGGCGGACGTCCCTTTTCCACCGGCTCCTGCTCGTCCGCCACCTCGGCAAACAGCGCGGACAGGCCGCGCCCCAGGTTGCTGCGCTTCTTCATCTCATCCATGGACTGACTGCCGGTTACGCTCACGCTTCAAAACCTCTCCCGCCAAATGAATATAAGCCTGGGCGCCCGCCGACTTCAGGTCATAGAGCAGCACGGGCTTGCCGTGGCTGGGCGCCTCGGAGACGCGGACATTGCGGGGAATGACCGTCTCATACACTTTCTCGCCGAAGAAGCCGCGCACGTCGGCGGCCACCATGTCGGACAGGTTGTTGCGCCGGTCGAACATGGTCAACACCACGCCCTGGATTTCCAGGGCCGGGTTGAAGGTGCGCTTCACCCGCTCAATGGTGCGGATCAGCTGCGACAGGCCTTCCAGGGCATAGAATTCACACTGCAACGGCACCAGCACCGAATCGGCCGCCGCCAGGGCGTTCAGGGTCAGCAACCCCAGGGCTGGTGGGCAGTCGATCAAGATGTAGTCATAGTCGGCCGTGGCGCTGGTCAGCGCGTCGCGCAGGCGGAACTCACGCCGTTCCAGTTCCACCAATTCCAGCTCCGCGCCCGACAGGTCGGCCGACGCGGTGACCACGAACAGCTTGGGGATGCTGGTGCCGCGTACCGAGGCCTCCACCGTCGTCTCGCCGAACAGCAGCTCATAGGTCCCGGTGCCGCGTTCCGTACGGCCGATGCCCAGGCCGGTGGAAGCGTTGCCCTGGGGATCGTTGTCCACGATCAGCACGCGCTTGCCGGTGGCCGCCAGGGCCGTGCCCAGGTTGATGGTGGTCGTGGTCTTGCCCACGCCGCCCTTCTGGTTGGCAAGGGCCAGGATGCGCGCACGCTTGGGCGCGGGGGTCGGGGCGTCAGCGGGCACGGGCAATCTCACCAAGGATAAGGATGGTCCCCGACGGGTCGGTCATGCTGGGGACTTGGGAGACGGTCATTGTCCAGGATTGGGCGGCGAGGGTCAATTCCTCGGGGGCCGTCCTGCCCTTCAGGAAGAGGCACTTGGCACCCGGCTTCAGGAAGCGGTAGCCCCAGTCCAGAAGTTCCGGTAGCGCGGCCAGCGCACGGGCCGTGACCACGTCGGCCGCGATCTCCGGCGCCTGTTCGATGCGCTGGGCATGCACGGTCACCGGCGTTCCCGTCGCCCGCGCCACCTCACGCAGGAAGGTGGCCTTGCGCGTGTCGCTCTCGATCAGGTGGACATCCGGCACACCCAGGATGGCCATGACCAAGCCCGGGAACCCAGCGCCGCTGCCCATGTCCACCTGCGTACGCGTGCCCGGGGGCAGCAGGGCGTACAGCTGGGCGCTGTCCGCCATGTGGCGTTCCCAGACATCCGCCACGGTGGACTTGGCCACCAGGTTGATGGCGGGGTTCCACTTGGCCAGTAACTGGGCATAGACGGTGAGCCGGGCCAATGTTTCACGTGAAACACGGAACCGGCTGGCGAAATCGGCTGGAGTCATGCGGCACTCGTGGTGTCGTCGGTGTTGGCGGTGCCATTGGCCAAGCGGGCAGGGCGCTTTTTCACATGGCGCAGCAAGGCGGTGAGCGCCGCAGGCGTCATGCCGGGAATACGGGCGGCGGCCCCCAAGGTGGCGGGACGCACCTGGCGCAGCTTGGTGCGGATTTCCGCGGATAGGGAGGCGATGGCGTCCACATCCAGGTCTGCCGGCAAGGCCAGGGCTTCATCCCGGCGGAAGGCGTGGATGTCAGCCTCCTGCCGGTCGAGATAGCCGGCGTAGCGCCCATCGATCTCCACCTGCTCGGCGACCTCCAGCGAAAAGCCATTCAGTTCCGGCCAGATGGCGCCCAGGCGGGCCAAGTCGATGTCGGGATAGCGCAGCAGGTCGGCCACGCTGCGGCGAACGCCGTCCTGGTTGATGGTCAGACCATGCTTGGCCAGTTCATTAGGCGTCGCGGACAGGGTACCGGCCAGGTGACGGGCATGGTCCAGGGCTGCCAGCTTGGCACCGAAGGCAGCAGCGCGCATCTCACCCACGCAGCCCAGCGACAGCCCGCGCGGCGTCAGGCGCTGATCGGCGTTGTCGGCCCGCAGCAGCAGGCGGTATTCGGCCCGGCTGGTGAACATGCGGTAGGGCTCAGACGTGCCGCGGGTGATCAGGTCGTCGATCATCACGCCGATATAGGATTCGGCACGGTCCAAGACGAAGGGCGCCGACCCTGACACGGCCAGGGCCGCATTCAGGCCAGCCACCAAGCCCTGGGCCGCCGCCTCCTCATACCCCGTGGTGCCGTTGATCTGGCCCGCCAGGAATAGGCGGGGCAGGCGGCGGGTCTCAAGGGTGGGGCCCAGCTCACGCGGGTCGACGTAGTCGTATTCGATGGCATAGCCCGGGCGCAGCATGGTGACATGCTCCAGCCCCGGGATAGCCTTCAGGATTTCCAGTTGCACATCGCGGGGCAGGGAGGTGGAGATGCCGTTGGGATAGACCGTGTCGTCGTCCAGGCCCTCCGGCTCCAGGAAAATCTGATGCCGCTCCTTGTCGGCGAAGCGGACGATCTTGTCCTCCACCGACGGGCAGTAGCGCGGGCCGATGCCCTCGATCTGCCCGGAATACATGGGCGCGCGGTGCAGGTTGGCGCGGATGACTTCATGGACGCGCGCACTGGTCCAGGTGATGTGGCAGGGCACCTGCGGCGTGGTGATCTTGTCCGTGAGGTAGGAGAAGGGCGGGGGTGGATCGTCGCCCGGCTGCATCTCAAGGCTGGCCCAATCGATGGTGCGGCCATCCAGGCGCGGGGGCGTGCCGGTCTTGAGCCGGCCCAGGGGAAAGCCCACGCGCAGCAGCGTGTCGGACAGGCCCAGGGCCGGCGCCTCACCCACGCGGCCGGCAGGAATCTTCTCCTCACCAATGTGGATCAGGCCGCGCAGGAAGGTGCCGGTGGTCAGGACCACGGCCCCGGCCATGACCGTTTCACCGGTGGCGGTGACGATGCCGGCCACGCGGCCATGGGCATCGATCACCAGGTCCTCGACGGCGGCGGCCACCAGCGTCAGGTTCTCTTGCTCGGCCAGGATGGCTTGCATGGCCTGGCGGTACAGCTTGCGGTCCGCCTGGGCGCGCGGCCCGTGGACCGCCGGACCCTTGGATTTGTTCAGCACGCGGAACTGGATGCCGGCACGGTCGGTCACCCGGCCCATGACGCCGTCCATGGCATCGATCTCACGGACAAGGTGGCCCTTGCCCAAACCGCCGATGGCCGGGTTGCAGCTCATCTCCCCGACCGTATCGAGGCGATGGGTATATAGGGCAGTGCGGGCGCCCAGCCGCGCGGCGGCGGCAGCCGCTTCGCAACCGGCATGGCCAGCGCCAACCACGATGACGTCATAAGTGTGCATGGCGCCGGACTTTAGGGGCCCCGGCCGGGCGAGTCAAAGGGCACCAGAGGATGACCGCCATGAATCCACGTCCATCCCATGTTTCACGTGAAACATAGGGTGGACAGTTCATTTCCCGATGCAGAAGTCCCGGAAGATCACGTCCAGCAGGTCCTCCACGTCCACCCGGCCGGTGATACGGCCCAGGGCGCGGGCGGCTAGGCGAACATCCTCCGCTGCCAACTCCGGCAGGTCGGCCCTCAGCGCCCGCGCCAGGGCGGCGCGGCAATCCTCCAGGGCCTTGCGATGGCGGGCACGGGTGAGGGACGGCGCGGCACCCGGCATGAGGCGATCGCCGACGATACGTTCCAGGGCCGCCAGCAGATCCGCCAGCCCTTCGCCGGTGGCGGCGGACACGGCGATGGCGGTGCGGCCGGCGACCATGGATGGCACGTAGGTACACAGGTCGCGCTTGTTCAGCACCACCAGCGCGTCGCCGTCGGCCAAGGCCAACGTCGCCTCCGCCATGTCGCCGATGTTCCACGTGGAACAATCCAGCACCAGCAGCTTGAGGTCCGCCTTTTCCGCGCGCGCCAGCGCGCGGCGGATGCCCTCACGCTCGATCTCGTCGGCGGCGTCACGCAGGCCGGCGGTGTCGGCCAGGATGACGGGGAAGCCACCCAAGTCCAGGTTCACCTCGATGACATCGCGCGTCGTGCCGGCGGTGGAGGAGACGATGGCCGCGTCCCGCCGCGCCAGGGCATTCAGCAGGCTGGACTTGCCGGCATTGGGCGCGCCCAGGATGGCGATGGAAAAGCCGTCGCGCAGCCGCTCCCCACGATGACCATCGGCCAGGTGGGCGCCAATTTCCTGGTACAGGCCGGTCAGGACGGGGACCACCGCCGGCGCCAGGCCATGGGGCAAATCCTCATCCGGAAAATCGATGTCCGCCTCCAGATGCGCCAGCGCCCGCACCAGGCGATGTCGCCAGCCCTCGTACAGCGCCCCCAGCGTCCCGTCCATCTGGCGGAGGGCCTGACGCCGCTGGGCCGCCGTCTCGGCATCGACCAGATCGGCGATGGCTTCCGCCTCGGTCAGGTCCAGCTTACCGGCCTCGAAGGCGCGGCGGCTGAACTCCCCCGGCTCAGCCAAACGCAAGCCCTGAGCGGTCAGCGCCTCGCTGGCGGCGGCCAGCACGGCGCGGCCGCCATGCAGATGCAGCTCTGCCACATCCTCGCCGGTGAAGCTGTCCGGCCCCGGGAACCACAGCACCAGCGCCTGGTCGAAGACCTCGCCATCCTTGCCCTTCAATCGGGCCAGGGTGGCGCGACGGGCTGGAGGCAGGGGCCGCCCGGTCAGCGCGGACAGCGCCGGCCCCGCCATCGGACCGGACAAGCGGATGACCTGGACGCCGCCCCGTCCGGGGGCGGAGGCCAGGGCGAAGATGGTATCGGTGCTGTAAAGGGACATGGGGTGCGGGGTCAGTCTGCGGCGGCGGCTTTGCGGGCGCGGTGCGCCGGCACTTTCTCATCCGGATATAGCATCAAGCGGGCCACCCGGCCGCCCTCCACCAGGTGAGTCTTCACAATTTCATCGACATCGCCGGTGGTGGCACAGGTGTACCAGACCCCCTCCGGATAAATGACCAGCGTCGGTCCCAGTTCGCACCGGTCCAGGCAGCCGGCGGCGTTGACCCTGACCTTCTTGCCCAGGCCGGCTTCCTTGGCGGCGGCCTTCATGTGGTCGCGCAGGGCCTCGGAACCCTTCTCCTTGCAGCATCCCCGGGGGTGGCCCGGCGCGCGCTCATTGGTGCAAAAGAAAACGTGACGGTCGAAATAGGGTGCGGGATCGGTCACTTCGCGTCCTTGCCCCCGCCCATGGCGGAGGTCATCTGGTTCCACATCATTTTCTGCATCTGCTCGAACCCTTGGATGCCCACGGGCAGCCAAGTCTTCAGCAGGGCGTCCGGGTCCATGGCGGCCAGGTTGGCGCTCATGCGGTCCTGCATCTGCCGCATCAGGGCATCCTGCATGGGCTTTACGTCCGGCAGGCCCAGGAAAGCACGGGCCTCTTCCGGGGTGCAATCGACGTCGACGGTGATTTTCATGGGGCAGACCTTCCTGTTCGGTTGGACTCTAAAGGCGCACGGCGAGGGACTAACAGGGATATACGCCCGAAATAACGCCTCTTTTTTCTGACCTTCACTGTAGCGGAGGCTACAGTGGGGGCAAAGCGGCACTGGTCCTTAAACGACCGCATCATTCTGTGGAGAGCGTGACCCCCATGGCGGCATCGGATACGACACAAGCGGCGGCGAACCTGCTGATTCATGAGACCAGCCCCTATCTGCTGCAGCATAAGGACAACCCCGTCCACTGGCGCGCCTGGGGGCCGGAGGCCTTCGCCGAGGCCCAGGCACTGGGCAAGCCCGTCCTGCTGTCCGTCGGCTATGCCGCCTGCCATTGGTGCCACGTCATGGCCCATGAAAGCTTCGAGAATGAGGCCATATCCGCCCTGATGAACGACCTGTTCATCAACATCAAGGTGGATCGGGAAGAACGGCCCGATGTGGACCAGGTCTACCAGCAGGCGCTGTCCCTGCTGGGCCAGCAGGGGGGCTGGCCGCTGACCATGTTCCTGACACCCAAGGGGGAGCCGTTCTGGGGCGGCACCTATTTCCCCCCAAGTGGCCGCTATGGCCGTCCCGGATTCCCTGATGTGCTGCAGGGCGTGGCCGATACCTACGCCCAAGACCTCGGCAAGGTCAGCCGCAACGTGAAGGCCCTCGGTGACGCACTCGCCCGGCTATCGCGCGGCAACCCGGGCGAGGCGGTCACGGTGGGCGCCCTGAATGCCGTGGCCGACCGCCTGGTGCGTGAGGTCGACCCCTTCCTGGGCGGCATCAACGGCGCGCCCAAGTTCCCGCAACCCAGCATCTTCGACCTGCTGTGGCGGGCGTACCTGCGCACTGGCCGTACCGATCTGCGCGACGCCGTCACCACCACCCTGACCCACATGGCCAACGGCGGCATCTACGACCATTTGGCTGGCGGCTTCGCCCGCTATTCCACGGACGAGCAATGGCTGGTCCCCCACTTCGAGAAGATGCTGTACGACAACGCCCAGCTGGTGGCGCTGATGACCCAGGTGTGGCAGGGCACACGGGATCCCCTGCTGGAGGTCCGTGTGCGCGAGGCCGTGGGCTGGGTGCTGAACGAGATGAAGGTGCCCGGCGGTGCCTTCGGCGCCACCCTGGACGCCGACAGCGAGGGGGAGGAGGGCCGCTTCTACGTCTGGACCAAGGCGGAAATCGACCGCCTGCTGGGTCAGGATGCCGAGCTGTTCTGTGCCCACTATGACGTGACCGCGCTGGGCAACTGGGAAGGCCATACCATCCTGAACCGGCGCACGCCCCTGGCGCCGGGCAGTGCGGAGGAAAACCGCCTGGCCCATGCCCGCGCCCGCCTGCTGAAGGCCCGGGCGCTGCGTATCCGCCCCGGCTGGGATGACAAGGTGCTGGCCGACTGGAACGGCCTGATGATCGCGGCCTTGGCCCGTGCAGGCTTCGTCTTCGAGCAACCCGGCTGGATCGAGGCCGCCATTGACGCCTACCGCCATGTTGTAACAAGCCTGGGCCATACTGGCCCGGACGGGCTGGATCGCCTGTACCACAGCGGCCGCGGCGGCAGGGCCCGCCACGCCGGCCTGCTGGAAGACTACGCCAACATGGGGAAGGCCGCCCTGACCCTGCATGAAATCACCGGCGACCTCGCCTTCCTGGATCAGGCCGCGCGCTGGACGGAGACCCTGGACCGTCATTTCTGGGATGAGGCGGACGGCGGCTATTACACCACCGCCGACGACGTGGGCGACCTGCTGATCCGCCCGCGCAACGCCCATGACAACGCCGTGCCCGCCGGCAACGGCACCCAACTGGGCAACCTCACACGCCTGTGGCTGCTGACCGGCCAGGACCGCTACCGTGCCCTGGCCGACACCCTGATGTCCGCCTTCAGCGGTGAATTGGGCCGCAACTTCTTCCCGCTCTCCACCTTCCTCAACATGGCCGAGACGCTGCTGAACGGCATGCATGTCGTGCTGGTGGGCGAGGGTGACGACCTGGAACCCTTCAACACCGTCCTGCGCGCCCAGTCGCGCCCAACACTGGTGGTCAGCCGCCTGGCGCCGGGACAAAATCTGCCGGAGCCGCATCCGGCGGCGGGCAAGGCCATGGTGGACGGCCGGGCCACGGCCTATGTCTGTCAGGACATGCGGTGCTCCCTGCCCGTGACCACGCCGGAAGCGCTAGCCGATCTGCTGGCCGCTAGCGCTTCCAGCCAGTGAGGTGCCATAGCGTCCTAGTGACGGACGTCACGGTGACAGGCCCCCGCCCAATCGTTACTATGGGTCGATTAAGAAACGACGCGTGTTTTAACCAAGCATTCGACAACCAAATCAAAGGGGTAGCGCAGCATGACCACCGTGACGATCAACGCCACCGATGGCGGCAGTTTCGACGCGTACCTGGCGATCCCGGCCGGCGGCAAGGGCCCGGGCCTGGTGCTGATCCAGGAGATTTTTGGCGTCAACGCCAGCATGCGCGCGCTGTGCGACCATTACGCCGCCCTGGGCTACACCGCCATCTGTCCCGACCTGTTCTGGCGCCAGGAACCTGGCGTGCAACTGACCGACCAGACCGAGGCCGAATGGCAGCGGGCCTTCCAGCTGTACAACGGCTTCAGCGAAGCCAGCGGGGTGGAGGACCTGATCGCCACCGTGGACTTCCTGCGCGGGCATGAGGCGACGGGCGGCAAGGTGGGCACCCTGGGCTATTGCCTGGGCGGCAAGCTGGCCTTCCTGATGGCGACCCGGTCCGACGCCGACGCCAACGTCAGCTATTACGGCGTGGGCCTGGACGGCGCCTTGGGCGAGGTCAGCGCCATCACCAAGCCGCTGATGCTGCACACCGCCGGCAAGGACAAATTCTCCTCCGACGAGACCCGGGCCAAGGTGAACGCCGCCATCGAGGGCAACCACCTCATCGTCCAGCACGTCTACCCGGAGCAGGATCACGCCTTCGCCCGCGTGGGTGGCGAACACTACGACGCCAAGGCGGCCGACCTGGCCAACCAGCGCACGGCGACCTTCCTGAAAGAGACGCTGGCTTAAGCGTTTCCCTCGTTTTCCCTCAGGCGCCGGGCGGCGGCATCCGCCGCCTCGGCTATTCTGTCCACCGCGTTCCCCCCATCAGGAGCCAACCATGGTCCACGCCATCCGCATCCATCAGACCGGCGGTCCGGAAGTGATGAAGTGGGAGGAGGTGACGGTGGGGGAACCTGGTCCCGGCCAAGTCCGGTTGCGCCAGACGGCCGTGGGCCTGAACTACATCGACGTCTATGTCCGCACCGGCCTCTACAAGAACCCGCTGCCCCTGATCCCGGGCATGGAGGCCGCCGGCGTGGTCGAGGCCGTGGGGCCGGATGTTTATGACTTCAAGGTCGGCGACCGTGTCGGCTATTGCACCGGGGGCACTGGCGGCTATGCCGAGGCGCGGCTGTACCCGGCGGAGCGGCTGATCCACCTGCCGGACGGCATCGACGACCAGACGGGTGCGGCCATGCTGCTGCAGGGCCTGACCGCGCACTACCTGCTGCATCGCACCTTCCCGGTGAAGCCTGGGCAGACCATCCTGCTTCACGCCGCCGCCGGCGGGGTGGGGCTGATCGCCTGCCAGTGGGCCAAGGCCCTGGGCGCCACCGTCATTGGCACCGTCGGTTCCGACGAGAAGGCCGAATTGGCCCGTGCCCACGGCTGCGACCACACCATCGTCTACACCCGCGAGAATTTCGTGGAGCGGGTGAAGCAGATCACCGACGGCCAGGGCGTGCCCGTCGTCTACGACAGCATCGGCAAGGACACCTTCTACCAAAGCCTGGATTGCCTCAGCCGCCTGGGCACCATGGTCAGCTTCGGCAACGCCTCCGGCCCCGTGGGTGCCGTCGATATCAGCATCCTGAACACCAAGGGCTCGCTGTTCCTGACCCGGCCCTCCCTGGGCGGTTACGTCGCCACCACCAAGGAACTGCGCGACAGCGCCAACGCCCTGTTCACCGCCGTGCTGTCCGGCAAGGTGAAGATCGACGTACGCCAGACCTTTGCCCTGAAGGACGCGGCCCAGGCCCACACCGCCCTGGAAGCCCGCCGCACCACCGGTTCCACGGTGCTGCTGCCGTAAGATCAGCTATGATGCGGGTGGCCTTGAGATGATTGGAGGCATCCGCCATGCCTGATTCCCGAAACTCCCTCTATGACCAGGACTTCTACGCCTGGGCGACGGAACAGGCTGCTCTGCTGCGGGCCGGCAAGGTGGCGGACGCCGACATCGCGCACATCGCGGAGGAGATCGAGAGCATGGGCCGGACCGAAAAGCGCGAGCTGGTCAGTCGCCTGACGGTCCTGCTGCTGCATCTCCTGAAATGGCAGTTCCAGCCTGCCCACCGAGGTCCGTCCTGGCGACTTTCCATCGCCAACGCCCGCGATGACTTGACGGACCATTTGGCAGACAACCCCAGCCTCAAGTCTCAGCTGGATGTGTCGATCACCTCGGCTTACCGCCGGGCGCACCGTCAGGCATCGGTGGAGACGGGGTATCCGGAGAACCGTTTCCCCGAGTCATGTCCGTGGACGTTCAGCCAGTTCATGGCTGAGGATTTTTGGCCGCAATTGGACGCCGAATAAGGGCGGACACTGGGTGACTCAGCCGGCGGTCGCTGCCGCCGTTTCCTCACCCGCCAGCCACAGCGGCGACTTGATGGCCTTGAGGAAGGCGGCGTGGGCCTCCAGTTCCTCAGGCGAGGCGGCATGGTGACGGGGGGCGCGGAAGATTCGGGTCTCCTCGACCACCACCAGGCCCACGTCCGCCGTCTTGACGACGGTGGCGCCCAGCACCAGATCAGGCTGCCGGCCGCCCATCAGCTCCAGATAGACTTCAGCCAGCAGTTGGGCGTCGAGAAGCGCGCCGTGGTAGGTGCGGCCGGAATTGTCGATGCCGAAGCGGCGGCACAGGGCATCCAGGCTGGCCGGTGCGCCGGGGAAGCGCTTGCGCGCCATGGCCACGGTGTCGACCGAGCGTGCCATGGGCATGGTCTTCAGGCCCAGGCGCGTGAACTCGGCATTCAGGAAGCCCATGTCGAAGCTGGCGTTGTGAATGATCAGCGGGCTGTCCTGGATGAAGTCCAGGAAGTCGCCGGCCACGGCGGCGAACACCGGCTTATCCGAGAGGAAGGCGGCCGACAGGCCGTGCACCGCCTCCGCTTCCGCCGGCATGTCCCGTTCCGGGTTGATGTAGGCATGCCAGCTGTTGCCGGTGGCCACGTGGTTCAGCAGTTCCACGCAGCCGATTTCCACCACGCGGTCGCCGCTCAAGGCATTCACGCCGGTGGTTTCGGTATCGAGAACGATTTCACGCATGGGAACGGGTTACCTGGCTCTACGGATCGATGACGGACGGGGGCGGGGCGGCCACACCCGGCCGCGCTGTCCGGACAGCAGTGTGACGATGCCAGCCAGCCGCCGCAAGGTCAGCGCGCGGCCCAGACCCGTGGGCACGACGAAATCCGCCCGCCGCCGCTTCTCGGCATCCGGCATCTGCCGGCGCAGGATGGCGTCCAGCTTGCCCGGGCTCATGCCCGGCCGGGCCAGCACCCGGGCGCGCTGCAGGCTGCGGGGGGCGGAAACGACGGCCACCCGGTCGCAATGCGCCTGCCCGCCGGTCTCGAACAGCAGCGGCACGTCCAGCACGGCCACCTTGGCGCCACTGGCGGCGGCACGGCGCAGGAAACGATCGCGCGCCTGACCCACCAGGGGATGAACGATGGCCTCCAGCCGCTTCAGGGCCGGGGTGTTGCCCATGACTTCCACCGATAGCAGCTGCCGGTCCACCGCACCATCACGCACCACTCCCGGGAACGCCCGGCCGATAGGGCCCACCGCCGCGCCGCCCTGGGCATACAGGCGATGCACCGTGGCATCGCTGTCGTGCACGGGGCAGCCCAGCCGGCGCAGCATCGCCGCCGCCGTGGATTTGCCCATGCCGATCGACCCAGTGAGGCCCAGCACTATCATCGGGACACCACCATGCGCTGTTCAGTCCCCGAAGACGGCGGCGTAAAGGGCGTCCGTCACCTGCGGCGCCCGGCCGAACCAGGCCTCGAACCCCGGCCGGCCCTGGTGCAGCAGCATGCCCCGGCCGTCCACCGTGACATGGCCCCGGGCCTTGGCCGCCGCCAGCAGGGGGGTTTCCACGGGCGTATAAACGATGTCGGTCACCACCGCCTCACGCGGCAGGGCGTCCAGCGTCAAATCCAGGGGTGGATGGCCCACCATGCCCTGGGTGGTGGCGTTGGCCAGCAGCTGGGCGCCGGCCAGGGCCTCCCCCCGTTCCTCCCATGCCACCGCCGTCACCGGGCAGGGGACACCCGGGCCCAGATCCGCCGCCAGCTCTTGCGCCCGGGCGAACGTACGGTTCACCAGGCGGATTTCCGGCACGCCGGCGTCGGCCAGCGCCACCACCAGCGACCGTGCGGCACCGCCCGCGCCGACGATGACCACTGGGCCCCGGCCTGCCGTCCAGGCGGGCGCGCCGGCCTTCAGGTTCTCCAGGAAGCCAAAGCCATCGGTGTTGCGGCCTTCCAGCGTGCCGTCGGCATGAACGATGACGGTGTTGACAGCCCCCATGCGGCGGGCGGTCTGGTCCACCCGGTCCATGATGCGGAACGCCGCCTCCTTATGCGGCACCGTGACGTTGCAGCCCACAAGGCCCAGCGCAGGCAGGGCGCGCAAGGCTTGCTCGATCCGGTCCGGTGGCACCGCCAGCGGCACGTAGGCGCCATCGATGGCGTACTCCGCCAGCCAATGCCCGTGCAGGCGCGGGCTGCGGCTGTGCCCCACCGGCCAGCCCATGACACCGGCCACGCGCGCCTTACCGGTGATGCTCATGACGGCAACACGCCCCGCACGCGCAGGAAGCCCAGCAGGGGCAGCAGCGGCAGGCCCAGGATGGTGAAATGGTCGCCGGCCACGCGGGTGAACAGCTGGGCGCCCAAAGCCTCCAGCTGATAACCGCCGACGGAGGTCAGCACGGCGTCGCCGGCGGCATCCAGATAGCGCTCGATGAAGTCATCGCTCAGGCTGCGCATGGTCAGCTTGGCTTGGTCGGTCTGGTGCCAGACACGGCTGTTGTTGTGGAACAGCACAGCGGTGGTCACCAGGCGGTGGGTGCGACCGGACAGGGCGCGCAGCTGTTCGGCGGCACCGGCGCGATCCTCCGGCTTGTCGAACCAGCGGCCTTCGCACTCCAGCATCTGGTCGGCGCCGATGACATAGGCGCCCGGCACCTTGGCAGCCACGCGCGACGCCTTCAGCTCCGCCAAGGCCTCCGCCGTTTCCTCCACCGTAAGGCCGCCCGCCTTGCACGACAGCTTGACTTCTTCCTCGTCCACGCCGGGCCGGTGGGCCACCACCTCCAGCCCTGCACCGCGCAGCAGGGACAGGCGCGTCCGGCTGCCGGACGCCAGCACCACCGGTTGTGTGGACAAGACCGGCGGGAAATCTTCAGACGACATGCAGGAAACTCACATTCCGGAATGAGGCGGGCGGGGGGACAGGCGCGGACCTTCAGCCGGTTCCCCCACCGGATTGATAGGCTCGGCCCCCGCCGGGCGGCGGCGGGCCAGCAGCATGAGGATCTCGGCCGCCGTCTCCTCGATGGACCGGCGGGTGACATCGATGACGGGCCAGCCCTTGCGGCTGTACAGCCGCCGCGCCTCCGACAGTTCCGACCGCACCTGTTCGGGATCGACGTAGCTGGTTTCCTCTCCCTGGTTCAACAGCCGCAGGCGGTTGCGGCGGATCTGGATCAGCCGCTCCGGGTCCTTGGTCAGGCCCACCACCAGCGGGCGCGACACCTGGTCCAGTTCAGGCGGCAGGGGGCAACCGGGGACGAAGGGAATGTTGGCCGCCTTGATGCCGCGGTTTGCCAGATAGATGCAGGTCGGCGTCTTGGAGGTGCGTGAAACGCCCACCAGAATGACGTCGGCCTGATGCAGTTCCCACGCCGTCTGGCCGTCGTCATGGCCCAGGGCGAAATCCATGGCGTCGATGCGGCTGAAATACTCCGCGTCCAGGGCATGCTGGCGGCCCGGCTGGCTCTGGCTTTCCAAGCCGAGGTAGGCGGCCAGCGAATTGATCAGGTGGTCCAGCACCGGCACACAGGGAATGCCGATCTCCCGGCAGGTGTCCTGCAGGCGCCGGCGCAGGCGCTCGTTCACCAGGGTGAACATGACCAGCCCCGGATTATCGCGGATGCCGTCGATCACCATTTCCAGCTGCCGGTCGGTGCGGACCAGGTTCCAGAAATGCTCGATGGGTTCGACATGGTCGAACTGTGAGACGCAGGCGCGCGCCACGGAATTGATGGTCTCGCCGGTGGCGTCGGACACCAGGTGCAGGTGGAATTCCTTGGTTTGGGGCGTCTGGGGCAAGGGCGTCGCTCCGGCAACGGACATAGGGGGCAGTCTGGGAAGATGCGGACTGGATACCTGTGGACTGGATACCTGTGGACTGGATACCTGTGGACTGGATACCTGTGGACTGGATACCTGTGGACTGGATCTGGGGAAAACCGGCGGACAATCCGGGAAAAATCCGTCGTTTCGGGATCCCGTTTCCTTTCCATACAGGCTTCCTGGGATCCCGCGCAGAGGGAATCCCGCATCGGGATAAAGGTCCGTCACCCCTTGGAACAACCGGGGGCGATGACCGCCGCCGCCCACTTATCCCCAGGATCCCCAGACCTTATGGAATCTATAACATTCCAAGGCTCTGACCAGAAACCCCGCAACATCATCCACATCCCGAAGAGCCGGTGCGGGATCCCGTGAACGCTGTGGATGAAATACGGATGATCTTGAATTCCCGTTATCCACAGGGCCAACTACCACCCCATTCCTTTTTCAAATTAGATCAGAGTAGAAAAAGGGGCCTGTGGGAAAACGTCGGGCCCGGCCGCCAGCGCGCCGGCGCCCCTATGGAGACCGCCTTGTCCCAGATCCAGCCCCAAAGCCGGCCGGACCGCCTGCTGTTGCGTACCCTGAAGGGTGAGACCGCCCCCCGTCCGCCCTTCTGGCTGATGCGCCAGGCCGGCCGCTACCTGCCCGAATACCGCGAGGTGCGGGCCCAGGCCGGTGGCTTCCTGGATCTGTGCCTGAAGCCGGATCTGGCGACAGAAGTGACGCTGCAGCCCATCCGGCGTTATGGCATGGACGCCGCGATCCTGTTCTCCGACATCCTGATCCTACCGCATGCCCTGGGGCAGAAGGTGTGGTTCGCGGAAGGCGAGGGGCCACGCCTGGACCCCATCCGCGACCAGGCTGGCCTGGACCGCCTGGACGTCGCCCATCTGGAAGAGCGGGCGGAACCGGTCTATGAGGCTGTCCGGCGTATCCGGGCGGCGCTGCCGGATCCGGTGACGCTCATCGGTTTCGCGGGCAGCCCCTGGACGGTCGCGACCTATATGGTCGAGGGGGCCGGCTCGAAGGAGTTCCTGCACGCCAAGGGCTGGGCTTACCGGGATCCGGCGGGTTTTCAGCGCCTGATCGACTTGCTGGTTGAGACCACCGTCACCCACCTGTCCGCCCAGATCCGGGCGGGTGCGGAGGTGGTGCAGCTGTTCGACAGCTGGGCCGGTGCGCTGGCCCCGGCGGAATTCGCCCGCTGGTCCATCGCCCCCACCCATGCCATCGTGCGGGCCCTGAAGGACAGGCATCCGGGGGTGCCCGTCATCGGCTTTCCGCGCGGGGCGGGCATCGGCATCCAGGCGTATGTGGAGCAGACGGGGGTGGACGCCGTAAGCCTCGACACCAGTGTTCCGCCGGACTGGGCCGCCAGCGCCCTGCAGAGCCGCGTGCCCGTCCAGGGCAACCTGGATCCCCTGGCCCTGGTGGCTGGCGGCGACGCGCTGCGCCGTGCCGCCACGGACATCCTGTCGACACTGGGCAAGGGACCCTTCATCTTCAACCTGGGCCACGGCATTGTGCAGCAGACCCCGCCCGAGCATGTCGCGGAACTGGCCCGCTTGATTCACGAATGGCCGTCCTTAAATCAGGGATGATCTGTTCCGTCCGATGATCCAAGGCGTGCGGGCGGCCGTATCCGCCCGCGCCGACACGACCCGCCGACCGCTACCGAGCCCCCATGAGCCCGCTGCCCCTTCCTGAGATCACGCCCGACACCCAGGCGGCGCCCAAGGCCGCCCGCGCCCGCCGCATCGCCGTCGTCCTGTTCAATCTCGGCGGGCCAGACAGGCTGGAGGCGGTGCGGCCCTTCCTCTACAACCTGTTCCGGGATCCGGCCATCATTGGCCTGCCTGCCCCTTTCCGCCAGTTGGTGGCGCACCTGATCTCCAGCCGGCGGGACAAGGTTGCCCAGGGCATTTACCAGACCCTGGGTGGCGGTTCGCCCCTGCTGCCCAACACCCAGGCCCAGGCCCAGGCGCTGGAGCAGCAGTTGTGGGACGCGGGCACCGTGCGGGTGTTCGTCAGCATGCGCTATTGGCACCCCTTCAGCGACGCTGTGGCGCATGACGTGAAGGATTGGGAACCGGATGAGGTCGTGCTGCTGCCCCTTTACCCGCAATTCTCCACCACCACCACGGCCTCCAGCCTGAAGGATTGGCAGCGGGCCGCCAGGGCGGCGGGCCTGAAGGCGCCTTCACGCTCCATCTGCTGCTATCCGGATGAGCCGGGCTTCGTCGCCGCCATGGCCAAGCTGATCCGCGCCGGCCTGGAAGAGGCCGCCCCCCACGGCAAGCCGCGCGTCCTGTTCTCCGCCCATGGCCTGCCGGAGAAGGTGGTGAAGGGTGGCGACCCTTATCAGTTCCAGTGCGAGCGCACGGCCCAGGCGGTGGTGAAATCCCTGCGCATCGAGAACCTTGATTGGGTCTCCTGCTACCAGAGCCGGGTCGGCCCCATGAAGTGGATCGGCCCCTCCACGGATGAGGAGATCCGCCGCGCCGGCCAGGACAGGGTGCCGGTGGTGGTGGTTCCCATCGCCTTCGTCTCCGAACACTCCGAAACCCTGGTGGAGATCGAGCACGAGTATCGCCACCTGGCCAAGGAGGTGGGTGTTCCCTACTTTGTGCGCGTGCCGGCGGTGGGCGTGGAACCCTCCTTCATCCTGGGTTTGGCCGGCCTGGTGCGCCAGGCGCTGATCCGCACCGCCGGCGGGCCGGTGATGTGCGGCACCGGCCTGCGCCTCTGCCCGGCCGGCAAAGCCGGTTGCCCGCAGCCCGCCTCGGGGGCATAAGGGGCGCCAAGACCTCAAAGACAGGGCAGGGCGCATCCCCATGTACCTTTGGATCAAGGCCATCCACGTCATCGCCGTCATTTCCTGGATGGCGGGGCTTTTCTACCTGCCGCGGCTGTTCGTCTACCACTGCGACGCGCCCGCCGGATCCGCCCAGTCCGAGACCTTCAAGGTCATGGAGCGGCGTCTGCTGCGCGTCATCATGAACCCGGCCATGATCCTGACCTGGGCCTGTGGCCTAGCCATGATCACCTTGGATCCGGGACTGCTGAAGGGGGCCGGCTGGCTGCACGCGAAGTTGTCGCTGGTGGTGCTGATGACCGTCATGCACATGGCCATGGCCCGCTGGCGCCGCGCGTTCGCGGAGGATCGCAACACCAAATCCCCGCGCTTCTTCCGCATGGCCAACGAGGTGCCGACCCTGCTGATGATCCTGATCGTCATCCTGGTCATCGTCAGGCCGTTCTAACCGGCCATGACGGGTGCGGGCCTGTTAGCACCCCGTTTAAGTTCCAGTGTGTACCTGGGATATTTAGTCCTAGATCGAATGTGCCCGGGGCATCCGGGTCTTTTTGCTTTGACTTGGGCTCGGGTCCTGTACTAATCCTGAAACAGGTCAAGGCCCGTAACGTCGGGATGATCTCGAGTCGCCCCGTCATCCGGGCGCCTGACTCGTGAGGCATCCCCGCCCCCCTCCCCGGGATGGGCGCAGCGAGGCCAATTTCCCCGAACTTCCCCTCCCGGTGTCGCCGTTCTTTTTCCCTGGTGATGCCATCCTTCCACCCTACACACCCTATTCCATGAGTCTGGGGCCGGCGGCCAAGCCGTCGTCATCACTCCCAGGGCTCTCGACAGGACGAAGATGAATCTCCAAGAGTTAAAGGCCAAGTCGCCCGCCGAGCTGCTGGCGTTCGCGGAAGAGCTGCAGATCGAAAACGCGGGCACCCTGCGCAAGCAGGACATGATGTTCGCCATCCTGAAGCAGCTGGCCGAAAACGACGTCCCGATCTTCGGCGAAGGCGTGCTGGAGGTTCTGCAGGACGGATTCGGTTTCCTGCGCTCGCCCGAGAGCAACTACCTGCCCGGTCCCGACGACATCTACGTCAGCCCCAGCCAGGTGCGCCGCTTCGGCCTGCGCACCGGCGACACGGTGGAAGGCCAGATCCGCTCACCCAAGGATGGTGAGCGCTATTTTGCCCTGCTGAAGGTTGGTTCGATCAACTTCGACCACCCCGACAAGGTGCGTCACCGCATCAACTTCGACAACCTCACTCCGCTCTATCCGGAAGAGCGGCTGAAGCTGGAAATCGAGGATCCGGTCCGCAACAAGAAGGACATGACCACCCGGGTCATCGACCTGGTGGCCCCGCTGGGCAAGGGCCAGCGCGCCTTGATCGTGGCGCCGCCCCGTACCGGCAAGACGGTGATGTTGCAGAACATCGCACACTCCATCGCCACCAACCATCCCGAGGTCTACCTCATCGTCCTGCTGATCGATGAGCGTCCGGAAGAAGTGACCGACATGGCCCGCTCCGTCCGGGGCGAGGTCATCAGCTCCACCTTCGACGAGCCGGCGACCCGCCACGTCCAGGTGACGGAGATGGTGCTGGAGAAGGCCAAGCGCTTGGTGGAGCACAAGCGCGACGTCGTCATCCTGCTGGACAGCATCACCCGCCTGGCCCGCGCCTACAACACGGTGGTGCCGTCTTCCGGCAAGGTGCTGACCGGCGGTGTGGACGCCAACGCCTTGCAGCGGCCCAAGCGCTTCTTCGGCGCCGCCCGCAACATCGAGGAAGGCGGCAGCCTGACCATCATCGCCACCGCGCTGATCGACACCGGCTCGCGCATGGACGAGGTCATCTTCGAAGAGTTCAAGGGTACCGGCAACTCGGAAATCGTCCTTGACCGCAAGCTGTCGGACAAGCGCGTCTTCCCGGCCATCGACATCCAGAAGTCGGGCACTCGCAAGGAAGAGCTGCTGGTGGAAAAGGGCACCATGGCCAAGATGTGGATCCTACGCCGTATCTTGAACCCGATGGGGGCCACCGATGCGGTGGAATTCCTCATCGACAAGCTCAAGCAGAGCAAGCAGAATTCCGAATTCTTCGAGAGCATGAACCAGTAAGAAGAATTCCAGTATCGATATCAAGGGCGCCATTGCTGTGCGGTGGCGCCCTTTTTATTGTCAGTAAAAACACTGTTTTGAAAATGAACCGCGAATTAACCAAGATCCACGGTTTTCCGTGGTTTCATCGGCTTAATTGAGAACTAGTCACATTCCATTACGTTCGATAAGAAATTTCTGCTTGCGCAACCCTTGCCAACGCTGAAAAAAGGTTCAAATAGCAGGGGTTATTGGTCTATCCTTTTGGATAGAGCAACCGCGGGGGTCGTCTCACATGCGCTTACTGATTGCCGATGACCATGGTCTGGTGCGCGACGCGTTGTCGTCCCACATCGAAAGACAGGCGCCGGGCGCGGTCGTCGTAGGGGCCGCCAGCGTGGATGAGGCCGTCGTCGCCCTGCGGCAGGACAAGGCCATCGACCTGCTGATCCTGGATCTGCGCATGCCGGGGATGAACGGACTGGACGGCCTGCAGCGCGTGCGTACCGAGTTCCCCCTGCTGAAGGTGGCGCTGATGTCGGGCTTGGCCCGGCCGGATGAGATCCGGGGCGCCTTTACCCGGGGCGCCGTCGGCTTCCTGCCCAAGACCCTGAGCGCCACGGAATTGCTGTCCGCCATCCAGACCATGCTGGCGGGTGAGCGGTTCATCCCGGCCGATGTCAACACCGCCGACACGGCCGACGGCGCCAGCTTCACCCGGCGTGAGCGCGAGGTGCTGGACTATCTTCTGCAGGGCCGCTCCAACAAAGAAATCGCGCGCTCGCTGGAACTGGAAGAAGTGACGGTGAAGCTGCACGTGCGGGGCATCTGCCGCAAGCTGGGGGCCAAGAACCGCACCCAGGCGGTGATGCGCGCGGTGGAGATGGGTATTGCCAGCTGACGGCAAGGGGGATGCCGAGGGCCGGCTGGTTCCCGCCACCTTCCTGCATGACCTCAACAACCTGCTGACGGCCATTCACGGCTATTCCACCCTGCTGGCGGCGGATCTGCCCGCCGGCGGGCAGGAACAGGACTTCGCCGCCCGTATCCTGGCCGCAGCGGAAGAGGCGCGGCAGCTGGTGGCCAGGGTGCCACGCAAGCGCCCCGTCTCCACCCTCCGGGTTCTGCTGGTGGGTGGCGCGCTGGCCCGTCTGGCCGGCGCCTTGGAAACCCTGGGGCTGGAGGTGACGCTGGCCGCCACGGCGCGCGAGGCGCAGGGCGCGCTGAAGGCCAGCACCAGCGATTGGGATGTGGTGGCCGGCACGGCTGAAACCCTGTCCAGCCTGGGCGCTCACGGCCTGCCCCTGGCGGCCGTACCCGCCGGCGCCGACGCCGTGACGGTGGACGCGCTTATTCGCGCGGCGCGCGGCTGAAAGCCCAAAAGAAAACCGCCCGGGCCGTGGGGCGCCGGGCGGCTCTCCTGATCAGTGGCTGGCCGTGGATCAGGCCTGGGCCATGTCTTCCGGCTTCTCCGACGCCAGCACCTGGCGGCGATAGAGGTCCACGAAGTCCAGGGGCTGCAGCATCAGCGGCGGGAAGCCGCCATCGCGAACGGCATCCGACACGATGGAACGGGCGAAGGGGAACAGCAGGCGCGGCGCCTCGATCAGCAGCACGGCGCGGGTCTGGTCCAGCGGCATGGGCGGCATGGAGAAGATGCCGGCGTACGACAGCTCGACGATGAAGGCGGTGCGGCCCTCGTGGCTGGCCTCGGCACGGATGTTCAGCGCCACCTCGTGCACGTTCTCCGCCACGTTGCGGGCCTGCACGTCGACCTGCAGGTCGACCTTGGGCTGCTGGGCGTTCATCAGGCTGGCCGGGGCGTTCGGGTTCTCGAACGACAGATCCCGGACGTACTGGGCATTGACCACCAGCGGCAGCATGCCGGCGCCTTCAGTGGCGGTGGCGCCATTGCCGCCGTCGGTGCTCCCATTGGGGGCGGCGCCGTTCAGGCTGGTCTCATCGGACATAGGTCTGGGACTCCCGGTAAAAGCAAATCAGCTATTCCGCCGACGCGGACTGACGCGCGCGGGACTAGCACGGAAGCGGCCGGCCGGCAACCGGGCATTATGGCCGCAGGTACCAAGGAGCCGTCCGGCTGCTTGGCTCAAGGTCATCACCCTGCCGCACTTCGAATCTAAGATGCTCTTCTGGCAGCCTACCACCGTCTAGGATAGGATCAGCCAATGAACCGGGATGATGTCATCGCCGTATTGCGTGCGCACGAGTCCGATCTTCGGCGTCGTGGAGTTCTGCACGCAACCCTGTTTGGCTCCGTTGCCCGAGGCGATAACGGCCCGGACAGCGACATCGACATTATGGTGGACCTGGATCCCGATGCACAGATCGGCATCTTCGATTATGTCGGTATCAAGCAGGCCATCGAGGGGTTGTTCCCCGTGCCGGTGGACGTGGTCAACCGGAGAGCGCTGAAATCCTTCGTTCGACCCTTGGCCGAAGGGGATGCCGTTCATGTCTTTTAAGGCGGGCGATTCCGCGCGGTGGCTCGAGGACATCCTGGGACGTATTGCCTTGGCCGAGCAGTTCGTCGCTGGCCGCCCCTATCACGCCTTTGCGGATGATGTGCAAACGGTCTACGCCGTGATCCGTTGCTTGGAGATCATCTCTGAGGCTTCCCGGCGCCTGCCAGAAGGCATGAAGGCTAGTCATCCGGAAATCCCGTGGAAACAGATAGCCGGGGCTGGAAACATCTATCGTCATGATTATGAAGAAGTGGCGGCGTCGCTGGTCTGGAAAACGCTCCAGGTGGATCTACCCATCTTGAAGGCCTTCGCTGAGCAGGAACTGGCTGCATTGTCGCGATGACAAGGTGGCCGTTGACGCTTCCCCGCGGGCCGGCCTACAACCAGAGTCCGTGGTGATTTGCTGACCGGCTTGCAGACCACGTTAAACAAGCTGCTAAAAGGTCGGGCCGTACATAAGGTACACCGACCACGCTGCCGCCCTTTGCCGGTCGCGGTTGCCTTATCGGAGTGACGGCCATGGGCCAGACGCCTGACAATCCCAGTTCCCCGGCCACCTTGCGCCCCCGCACCCAGCTGGTGCACGGCGGCACCCGCCGCAGCGGCTTCGAGGAAACCTCCGAAGCGCTGTTCCTCACCTCGGGCTTCATCTACGGCAGTGCCGAGGAGGCCGAGGCCGCCTTCGTCAACGACGGCTCGCGCTTCGTCTATTCCCGCTTCCGCAACCCCACCGTGGCCATGCTGGAGGAACGGCTGGCCGGCTATGAGGGCTTCGCCCGTTGTATCGCCACGGCCAGCGGCATGGCCGCCGTCAATCTGGCGGTCATGGGCCTGCTGAAGGCCGGCGACCGGGTGGTGGCGCCGCACGCGCTGTTCGGCTCCTGTCTCTACATCATCAAGGATCTGGCGCCGCGCTACGGTATCCAGTGCACCTTGGTGGAGGGCACCGACCTGAAGCAGTGGGAGGAAGCGCTGTCCACCCCAGCCACCGTCGTCTTCCTGGAAAGCCCCAGCAACCCCACCATGCAGGTGGTGGACGTGGCGGCCGTGGCCGACCTGGCGCACAAGGCCGGCGCCCGCGTGGTGGTCGACAACGTCTTCGCCACCCCGGTGCTGCAGCGCCCCAAGGACATGGGCGCCGACGTGGTCGTCTATTCCGCCACCAAGCATATCGATGGCCAGGGCCGCTGCCTGGGCGGTGCCGTGCTGTGCGATGACGAGGTGGCGGCCCTGATCTCCCCCGTCCTGCGCCACACCGGCCCGTCCATGAGCCCCTTCAACGCCTGGGTGCTGCTGAAGGGCCTGGAGACGCTGGAACTGCGCGTCAATGCCCAGGCGGCTTCCGCCCTGGCGCTGGCCCAATTCCTGGAAAGCCACCCGGCGGTGGAGACGGTGCTGTACCCCGGCTTGCCCAGCCACCCGCAGCATGAACTGGCCATGCGCCAGATGAAAGCCGGTGGCACCCTGGTCACCTTCGACGTCAAGGGCGGTAAGGCGGCGGCGTTCCGCCTGTTGAACGCGCTGAAGATCATCAAGATCTCCAACAACCTGGGCGACGCCAAGAGCCTGATCACCCACAACGCCACCACCACCCACCAGCGCCTGACCGATGAGGAAAAGGCCAAGGTGGGCATCAGCCCCGGCACCCTGCGTTTCTCCGTGGGGCTGGAGGACGCGGACGACCTGCGCGACGATCTGGCCGCCGGTCTGGCCGCCGCCGCCGGCTGAGGCGCTACTCCCAGGTGGGCACCCCGAGTGGGCCGCCCACCTGCGTGGCGACGTGGGCCCGGTCCCGTTAGCGTTGCTTAGACTTTGGATCGAGGGCCGGTTCCCACTTACTTTATGGACGCGACGAAGCGTTTCCCATAATGTTGCAGCGCACTATCGCGGCGCAACATAAGGGAGCGCTCACCATGCCGGATCGGCATATCCCTTACCCCACCGCCCCGCGTCCGGCCAAAAGGGCGGGCAAGGGGCGCATCGGCATGGTCATTCCCGGCACGCCGGAGGCCATGCATTTGAAACGGGCCCAGGTGGAACTGGACCGGGTGGCGACCCGGGTGCATGAGACCGCCTTCGCCTCAGCCCACACCATCACCGCGCGGCTGGGCCTGCTGGCCCAGACCGGTGGCGACCCGGTGGCGTTGGGCACCAATCCCGAATTCGAACGCATGGGCCGCGAAAAGGTCGAGGCCTTCACGGACTCCGCCCTGGCCCTGGTGGGGGGCATGCGCGCCTTCCACGATGCCTGGTGGCGCTGGCGCGACCACCAGGTCGATGCGCTGGGCGAATTCGCCCGCGCCGCCTGGTCATCCTGGCATCCGGGGGACTGGGTGACGGCGGAGCGCCGCCTGGTCACCTCCACCCTGCGCGCCGCCACCGGCGCCTTCACCCGTTTCAGCCATGCCACCAGTCGCCTGGGCGGCCTGGGCCTGGCACCCATCCACCGCGCCGCCTCGGCCAACGCCCGCCGTTTGTCGCTGGTCCCGCGCCTGCTGCCGCGCCGGGGCATGGAGGGGGCGGGATAAACCGGCGTAAAGCGCGCGCCCGAAGACAGGGAGGGGCGCGCGTCAGGACCAAGTCAGCCTGAAGCCTGAAAACGGAACAACAAGATCCGGGAGGCCGCCATGGGACATATGGGCAGGGGTGGAGGCACATCGGGAGCCGATGACGCCGCGGTGATCGACAAGAAAGCGCCTGGGTCCGGAAAGGAGTCCGGGGGCAAACGGCTAGCGAAGGCGCCGGGCCGCGCATGGGGTGATGCGTGGGAAAAAGTTTGTGCCATACTCCCGGTCCGTCCCGGGAGCCGCGGTGCTGGTGCCCCGACCCTGGATGGTGCCCGCCCGGCCGGCTCGAACCGCCGGGCTTTGTCAGAGACTCGCCGCGCCATGTCCCCTGTCGCCAAAACCGCCCTGACCAATCCGGACTCCGCCCCGCTGGATGAAACCGCCTTGCCAGAGGCGCTGCCCACGGCCGAGGTGCTGACCACCCGCATGGCCAACCTGGCGGACGGCAACCTGCGGCCGGACGCCCTGCGCGCCGGCATCCTGGCCCTGATGCGCCAGACGCTGGACCAGGGACGTGCCCTCATCCGCCGCCGGCTGGAAAATGGCGGCCGGGGGGAGGTTTGCCTGCGCGAGGCCACGGCCCTGACCGACGCCATCGTCGTGTCGCTGGCCGACTTTGCCCTGCACCGCGTCTTCCCCACCGCCGGCCCGACGCGCGGTGAGCAGTTCGCCGTGGTGGCCACCGGCGGCTACGGCCGCAAGGAGATGGCGCCCTTCTCCGACGTCGACCTGTTGTTTCTGCTGCCTTACAAGCGCACGCCGCGCATCGAGCAGGTGGTTGAATACGTCCTCTACCTGCTGTGGGACATGGGGCTTAAGGTCGGCCATGCCGTGCGTTCGGTGGATGAATGCGTGCGCCAGGCCCTGGCCGACATCACCATCCGCACCAGCCTGCTGGAGGCCCGCTTCCTCTTCGGTGACGACAAACTGTACGCGGAGTTCCGCAAGCGCTTCACCAAGGAGGTGGTGGCCCACACCGGCCCCGCGTTCATCGAGGCCAAGCTGGCCGAGCGCGACAGCCGCCACCTGAAGTTCTGCGACAGCCGTTATGTGCTGGAACCGAACGTGAAGGAGGGCAAGGGCGGCCTGCGCGACCTGCAGACCCTGTTTTGGATCGCCAAGTACGTCTATCAGGTCGACAAGGTGAAGGACCTGGTGGCCAACGGCGTGCTGCTGGCCGAGGAGGCGCAGCGCTTCGCCAAGGCGCAGAACTTCCTGTGGACCTGCCGCTGCCACCTGCACTACCTGACCGGCCGGGGCGAGGATCGCCTGACCTTCGACGTGCAGGGTGAGATGGCGCGGCGGCTGGGCTACACCGACCACGCCGGCACCAGCGACGTCGAACGCTTCATGAAGCACTATTTCCTGATGGCCAAGGACGTGGGGGATCTCACCCGCATCCTGTGCGCCACCCTGGAACAGGAAAGCCAGCGACCGCCGCGCTTCGCCTTCCTGCGGCGCCTGAAGCCCAGCGAGCTGGAAGGCTTCGTCATCGACAACGGCCGCCTCAGCATCCGCGACGAGCGGCACTTCCGCGACAAGCCGGTGGACATGGTGCGCCTGTTCCGCGTGGCGCAGTGGCACAACCTGGACATCCATCCCAAGGCGCTGCGGGCGCTCGCGCGTTCCATCTCCACCCTGGGTCCCAAGGTGCGCAACGATCCGGAGGCCAATCGGCTGTTCCTGGAAATCCTGGGCTCGCGCAAGGATCCCGAGGTCACGCTGCGCCGCATGAACGAGGCCGGGGTGCTGGGCCGTTTCCTGCCGGATTTCGGCCGGGTCGTGGCGCAGATGCAATACGACATGTACCACATGTTCACGGTGGACGAGCACACGCTGTTCGCCATGGGCATCCTGCACGACATCGAAAAGGGCAACCTGAAGGACGAGGTGCCGCTGGCCTGCGAGGTCATCCACACCCTCAGCTCCAAGCGCGCCCTGTCGGTGGCCCTGCTGCTGCACGACGTGGCCAAGGGCCGGGGCGGCGACCATTCCATCCTGGGCGCCAAGGTGGCGGAAAAGCTGTGTCCGCGCCTGGGCATGACGGAAGAGGAGACGGAGACGGTGGCCTGGCTGGTGCGCCAGCACCTGACCATGTCCATCGTCGCCTTCAAGCGAGACCTGGATGACGAGAAGACCATCCGCGACTTCATCGACATCGTGAAATCGCCGGAACGCCTGAAGCTGCTGCTGGTCCTGACCGTGGCCGACATCCGCGCCGTGGGCCCCGGCCGCTGGAACAACTGGAAGGCCACGCTGCTGCGCCAGCTGTACTGGCGGGCGGAGGAAATGATGTCCGGCGGCGTCGTTGGCGCCGATGGCCGCGAGGCGCGCATCGCGAACGCGCAAGCGGCTCTGCGCGCGCAGCTGCCCGACTGGACCCCGGCCGACATCGACCATCACCTGGCCCTAGGCTATCCCAACTACTGGCTGGCCTTCGACCCGCCCACCCTGGCCCAGCACGCCCGCCTGATCCACGACGCGGAAACCAGGCAGGCGCCGCTGACCATCGAGACCCGTTACGACCCCGGCCGCTCGGTGACGGAGGTGACGATCTACACCGCCGACCATGCCGGCCTGTTCTCCCGCCTGGCGGGGGCCATGGCGCTGGCCGGCGGCGACATCGTCGACGCCCGCATCACCACCATGACCAACGGCATGGCGCTGGACGTCTTCTCGCTGCAGGGGGCGGGACCCAGCGGCGCCCGCTTCGACAGTGGGGAAAAGCGCACGCGCCTGAAGTCCTCGGTGGAAAAGGCGCTGGCCGGCGACATCAAGCTGGCGCCGGAGTTGGCCAAGCGCGCCTCGCCCCTGCCGTCGCGCACGCGCGTGTTCCGCGTGCCGCCGCGCGTGCTGGTCGATAACAAGGCCAGCGCCGGCTACACCGTCATCGAGGTCAACGGCCGTGACCGGCCGGGCCTGCTGTATGACCTGACCCGAGCGCTGACGGCGCTGAACCTGCAGATCGCGTCCGCCAAGATCTCGACCTACGGCAACGCGGCGGTCGACGTGTTCTATGTGAAGGACATTTTCGGCCTGAAGGTGGCGCACGAGGCCAAGCTGACCCAGATCCGCAAGGAACTGCTGGCTGTTCTGGACGATCCCGATCCAGCGGCGGAACAGCCCAAGGCCAAGCCGGCCGCCCGGCGCCGCACCGCGGCGGCGGCTGAGTGAGGCTCTCCAGACGGTGTCTCTTTTTCCAACAGGCCCCGACCGGGGCCACCGGAGCTTTTCGGGGAGCGTCAGCGGACTGGAAAGTGAGGAAGCCAAGCCGGCGGATGCCGGCGCCCGGCGCCTGAGGGAGCATGAAAACTGGCACCTTCGCCAGTTTTCATATACTCCGCGCCCATGAGCTTCGCGCGCGCTACCGCCACCGTTGGCGGCCTCACCCTCATCTCCCGCGTCGGCGGGTTCGTCCGTGACCTGCTGACCGCCTGGGTGCTGGGGGCGGGGGTGTCGGCCGACATCTTCATCGTGGCGCAGCGCCTGCCCAATTACTTCCGCTCCATGTTCGCGGAAGGGGCCTTCACCGTCAGCTTCGTGCCCATGTACTCGGCCGATCTGAAGGCGCGGGGGCGGGGGCCGGCGGACCAGTTCGCCGACCAGGCGCTGTCCTTCATGGTGCTGGTGCTGCTGCCCATCACAGCATTGGTGATGATGGCCATGCCCTGGGTGATGCTGGGCCTGGCCAGCGGTTACGCCGACCAGCCGGAACACTTTTCCCGGCTGGTGGAGCTTGGGCGCATCACCTTCCCCTACCTGATGTTCATCTCCATCACCGCCCTGCAGACCGGCGTGCTGAACGCGCTGGGCCGCTTCGCGCCGGGGGCGGCGGCGCCCATCGCCTTCAACATCTGCATGATCGCGGCCCTGGGCTGCACCGTCTGGCTGCATCTGGAGGCCAATTTGGGCCAGGCCTGGGGCCTGACCATTTCCGGCATGGTGCAGATGATCTGGCTGGCGGTGTCCTGCCATCGGGCGGGGGTGTCGCTGCGCCTGACCTGGCCGCGCCTGACGCCGGATTTGAGGCGCCTGTTCCGCCAGATGGTGCCGGGCGCCATCAGCGCCAGTGTCATCCAGATCAACCTGATCATCGGCACCCACGTGGCGTCGCTGCTGCCTTCGGGCTCCATCTCCTACCTTTATTATGCCGACCGCCTGAACCAGCTGCCGCTGGGCGTCATCGGCATCGCCATCGGCACCGCCCTGCTGCCCACCCTGTCCCGGCATGTCCAGGGTGGGGAGCGGGAGGCCATCGACCACCATGTCAGCCGGGGTATCGAGTTCGGTCTGCTGCTGGCCCTGCCGGCGGCCTTCGCCCTGGGCCTGGTGCCGGAGCCCATCTACAAGGCGCTGTTCCATGGCGGCCGCTTCGGCCTGGCGGAGGCGCACCAGACCGCCCTGGCCCTGGCCGTCTACGCCCCCGGCATCCCGGCCTATGTCGCGTCCAAGGTGCTGACCGCCATCTATTTCGCCCACCAGGACACGCGCACCCCCATGCGCATCGCCATCGCCACCCTGGTGGGCAACATGGTCCTGGCCACGGTGCTGGCGCTGTACACGCCGCTGGCCCATGTCGGCATCGCGCTCGCCAGCACCATCACCGCCTGGGGCAACATCAGCCTGCTGGCCCTATCGCTGGCCCGGCGCGGCTGGCTGCGGCTGGACCGCCAGCTGCTGACCCGGGCGCCGCGCATCCTGGCGGCCAGCCTGGTCATGGCGGGCTGCCTGATCCCCCTGGCGGCGGTGCTGGATCCGTATTTCGTCGATAGCGTCTGGGTGCGCGTGCCGGCGCTGGCGGTGCTGGTGACGGCGGGCCTGATGGTCTACGGCCTTGCTGTGGTGGCCCTGCGCGGCGTCGTCATTTCCGACTTCCTGGCCCGCCTGCGGCGCAGACGGAAGTGAAGGGTCGGAAGTGAGGGGGCGGAGTTGAGGGGACCGCCCGCAGGGGAATCGCTTGAAGTGCCTCACCCCCGTTGTCGTATGACGGTTTCGAGGTAGTCGACATTCCAGGATGCCTTTTTTCGTCGGACAGTCAG